>JBOGIE010000003.1:14398-50260 GCA_050742435.1 Acidimicrobiales bacterium
TCCACGTCGTGGCGCATCATGGCGCAGCGGTCGATGCCGAAGCCGAAGGCGAAGCCCGAATACTCCTCGGGGTCGATGCCCACTGCGGCGAACACGTTGGGGTCGACCATGCCGCAGCCGCCCAGCTCGATCCAGCCCGATTGCGAGCACACCCGGCAGCCGCGGCCCTCGCAGAAGATGCAGCTGACCTCGAACTCGGCCGACGGCTCGGTGAACGGGAAGAACGACGGACGGAGGCGGGAGTGGATGGACGGGCCGAAGTAGGCGCCCGTGAAGGCCTCGATGGTGCCGGCCAGGTCCCCGAAGGTGATGCCCCGGTCGACGACCAGGCCCTCGATCTGGTGGAACACCGGGAGGTGCCGGGCATCGGGCGTGTCGCGGCGGTAGCAGCGCCCGGGCATGACCGCGTGGATGGGCGGGGCCTGGGACTGCATGACCCGGATCTGCACGGGCGACGTGTGGGTGCGCAGCAGCGTGGACTCCGGCGCCCCCAGCCGGACGTACAGCGTGTCCCACATGCTGCGGGCCGGGTGGGCGGGCGGCATGTTGAGGGCCTCGAAGTTGTACCAGTCGGTCTCCACCTCGGGCCCCTCGGCCACCGCGTACCCCATGGAAACGAACAGGTCCTCGAGCTCGTCCCGAGCCTGGGTCACCAGGTGGTGGTGGCCGCGGGTGGCCCGCCGCCGCTCGATGACCTCGGTGAGGTCCAGCCGCTCGGCCTCGATCCGGGTCTCGCGCTCGGCCGCGGCCAACTTCTCGGCCCGCTCGGCGATGGCCGCTTCCACCCGGGACCGGGCGGCGTTGATGGTCCGCCCCGCCTCCTTGCGCTCCTCGACCGGGAGGGCGCCCAGTCGCTGGTTCAGGGCGGCCAGGGTCGAACGGCGGCCGGACACCAGAACCTGCTCCACCGCCCGCAGCTCGGCCATGGAGGTGGCCGCCGCCACCCGGGCCAGCCCGTCGTCCTCGACTGCGGCGACCTCGTCGGTCAACTCGGTCACACGAGCTCCTCGGGCGGGTCGACGGGCAGGGTGAAGCGGAAGACCGATCCTCGTCCCAGCTCGGACTCGACCACCAGCCGGCCGCCGTGGGCCTCCACCAGGCCCCGGCTGATCCACAACCCCAGCCCCGAGCCGGTCGGCCGGGTCTCGGCTCGCCGGAAGAACTTGGTGAAGACCCGGGGCAGGTCGGAGTCGGGGATGCCTTCACCCTTGTCGGCCACCGCCACCGTCACCTGGCGGTTCTCCACCGCTCCCACCACCCGCATGCTGCGGGGGTCGGCGTACTTCGCCGCATTCTCGACCAGATTGGTCAGCACCTGCTCGATCTTGTCGGGATCGGCGTAGACGCGCGGGAAGTTCTCCGGGAAGTGGACGTCGGCGGCCAGGTTGGCCTCCATCATCCGCACCTTCTCGACCACGCCCTTCACCAACCCCTCCAGGTCGACCATCTGGCGACGCAGGACCAGGCGCCCGCTTTCCAGACGGCTGATGTCGAGCAGCTCGGTGACCAGGCGGGTCACCCGGTCGGCGTCGTGGTGGACCTGCTCGAGCATCATGCGCTTCTGGTCCTCGCCCAGGCGCTCCCAACGGTTGATGAGGAGGCTGGTGTACCCCTTCACGGAGGTCAGAGGCGAGCGCAGCTCGTGGCTGACCGTGGAGATGACCTCCATCCCGTCGCCCCCGGTCGAACGCCGCCGGGCCCCGTTGCGCAGCACCAGCACCGCGCCGGTCAGCCGGCCGTCTCCGTCCCGCTCGTAGCGGCCGGTCACGAGGGTGCGCACCGGCCCGCCACCGGCCCCGCGCAGCCACACCTCCTGCTCGGGGATGCGGTTGACCGACCGGAGCCGGACCGACGGATGCCAGCCGTCGGCCATCAGGGCCGCGCCGTCGGACCGCCGGGGCTCCAGGACCTCCGACAGCTGCCGGCCCACGAGCTGGTCCGGCCGGTAGCCGGTCAGCGCGGCGGCGGCGGCGTTGGCCAGCCGGACTCGGCAACCGTCGTCGAGCTCGATGACGGCATCCGGCAGCCGGTCGACCGCGAGGCCGCCAGCAGGGTCCCCAGGCCCGGTCATGAAGCCCGCTGGCGGGCGGCCTCGAAGCACAGGACGGCTGCCGCCATCCCGACATTGAGCGACTCGGCCCGGCCGGCCATGGGGATGCTCACCCACCCGTCGAGCTCGGTGGCCGCCGAGACGGAGAGCCCGTGCGCCTCGTTCCCCAGGACGAGGGCGGTGGGGGCGGTCATGTCGGCACCGAAGTACGGGACACCGCCGTCGGGTCGCGTGCCCAGGCGCCGCAGGCCCCATCCGCCCAGCGTGCCGAGCACCTTCACCGGCTCTCCTCTAGCCACGATGCGTGTGTGGAACAGCGAGCCGGCCGACGCCCGTACGCATTTCGGGTTGTACACGTCGACCGAACCGTCACAGCAGATTATCCCCCCGACCCCGGCAGCCTCCGCGCTGCGCAGCACGGTCCCCAGGTTGCCCGGGTCGCGGATGTCGACGCACACCAGCACCAGCGAGGCACCGGCCAGGGCGTCGATGTCGACGTCGACCGCCCGGGCCACGGCCAGCACCGGCTGGGGCGTGACCGTCCCCGCCACCCGCTCCAGCACCCCCGCGGCCAGGTCGAACACGGGGACCCCGCCGGCCACGGCCCGGGCGACAACCGGATCGGCCGCCCCGGGGGCCACGAACAGGCACTCCACCTCGACCCCCGCATCCAGGGCGTCGCCCACCAGCGTGGGCCCTTCCACCACGAAGGCCCGCTCCCGCTCGCGCACCGCCCGCCGGTCGATCAGCTGGCGCAGCCGCTTGACCCGGGCGGAGGTGAAGGCCAGCCCGGTGGGTCGTGTCACGAAGCCTGGCGACTCTCCTGGGCCAGCTTTACCAGGCCGGCGAAGGCCGCCGGGTCGGTGACGGCCAGGTCGGCCAGGATCTTGCGGTCCACCTCGACGCCCGCCTCGCGGAGGCCGGCGATGAACCGGCTGTAGCTCATGCCGTGCTGGCGGCAGCCGGCGTTGATGCGCTGGATCCACAGCTGGCGGAAGTCGCCCTTCCGTGCCCGCCGGTCGCGGTAGGCGTAGTGGAGGGCGTGCATGACCGCCTCGTTGGCGGACTTGTAGCTGCGGCTGCGGTTGCCGTAGTACCCCTTGGCCTGCTCGAGAACGGCGCGGTGGTGCTTCCGACCGTGGACTGCGCGCTTGACCCTGGCCATGAGGTTCTCCTTGTTTCTGGTAGCGGGCACCCGGGTCCTTCGGACCACGCCCGCTACTGCCGACGGGGCCCCTGCCCCGTCGGCCGCCGACTGGCGGTTTCCGGCGCTAGGGGGTGTTGCTCGTACTGCGGGACGACTTCGTGCTGATCTGGCTTTCTAGAGGCCGAGCATGCGCTTGACCTGGGCGCGGTCGCCGCCCACGACCTCGGACTCCCGGCCGAGACGGCGGGTCTTGACCGAGTTCTTCTTCTCGAGCAGGTGGGAGCGGAACGCCTTGCGCCGCAGGATGCGGCCCGTGCCGGTCACCTTGAAGCGCTTGGCGGCGCCGCGGTGGGTCTTCATCTTGGGCATTGCGTCGCGTCTCCTCCCCGCTCAGCTGGCGGGTGGCGTCGGGGGCTGGCTCTGGTTCGGGTGCTGCGGGGGTGACTCGGCCTGGCCGGCCTTGGCGGCGGCCTTGGCCCGGCGATCGGGCGCCAGGACCATGACCATGTTGCGGCCGTCGAGCTTGGGGGCCGCCTCCACCTTGGCCATGGGCAGCTGCTCGGCGATGCGGTCGAGGATGCGCTTCCCCAGCTCGGGATGGGCGACCTCACGGCCCCGGAACATGATCGTGATCTTGACCTTGTGGCCCTCGTCGATGAAAACGCCGACCTTGCGGGTCTTGGTGTCGAAGTCGCCACCGCCGATCTTGGGCCGGTACTTCATCTCCTTGATCGAGCTGGTGCTGGCCTTCTTGCGTGACTCCTTGTCGCGCTGGGCGGCCTCGTACTTCCACTTTCCGTAATTGAGGATCCGGCACACCGGGGGGTCAGCGAGCGGGGCCACCTCGACGAGATCCAGCTCGAGGTCCCGGGCGATGGAGAGGGCTTCCGGCAGGGACTTGATCCCGAGCTGGTTGCCGTCCGGGTCGACCAGGCGCACTTCTCGCGCCCTGATCCGGTCGTTGATCCTGAGGTCGGCGCCGTCCGGTGCGGCTATGCGGCATCACTCCTTGTAAAAGAATCGGTGAATGAAAAAAGGCGGACGTCGGAAAGCAACGTCCGCCTTCGGCGGTCGATCGACCCGGCGCACCTTCTGTTCCCGCTGGTGGCCGGGTGGGGGCGTGAACCCCGCTTCCCGTATTGAGTTGTGCGCCTAGGGTACCAGCATGAGTACGTTCTGGACACCCTCCGGCGAGCGGCCCATCCCCCGGGACGAACCATCCGCCTCCCCGCCCTCGAGCCCGCCCCCGGCCGGCGCCCAGGGAGACGTCACCGAGGAGGAGGTGGAGTCCCAGCTGCGGGCCATGCAGGAGCAGATGCTGCGGACGCCAGCAGCCATCGTGGTCGCCAACCACTGCATCGGGCTCCTCGAGCTGGCCGCCCTTCATCTCGGCCAGGATCCTCCGCGCCTGTCCGACGCCCAGGTCGCCATCGACGCCCTGGCCGGGATCATCGACGCGGTGGGCTCCCGCCTGGGCGACAACGAGCCGCCCCTGCGCCAGGCCCTCAACCAGATGCGCATGGCCTTCATCGAGGCCAAGACCGCGGTCAGCATGGCCGGAGGCTCGCCGCCCGAGGAGTGAGGCCCGGCTACGGCACCGGCTGGGCCTGCAAGCCTTCGACGTAGGGGGCCTCCTCCGCCGCCGTCACCCGCAAGCGGCGGGAGAGGCGGCGGCCGAAGTCGTTCGTCGGCCGTTCCACCCAGTGGTGCACGGCGGTGGCGGCCAGCAGGGCGGCGGCCACGGTCACGGCCACGGCCACGTAGTAGCTGCCGGTGAGCGCGTACCCGGCCCGCAGCAGGAGGTAGCCGTTGATCCCGTGCAGGAGGTATAGCGGGTAGCTGATGTCGCTCAGCCGGTCGAGCAGCCGGGAGTACGGCAGGCGGTCCCGGGCCAGGAACAGCCCGCCGAAGACGGCCAGGGCCAGGGCGGAGGAGGGGATGTAGATGTTCGCCACCCCGGTGGCCGGTCCGTGGTGGGTGCCGAGGACGTAGAGCCCGAAGACCGCGGCGCCGATGGCGACGCTCTCGACCGGCGCCCACGCCCGCCCGTAGAGCTGATGCACGACCACGCCGATGAGGATGAAGCAGACGTAGGTGGCGTTGAAGCCCAGCCAGAACAGGGGGCCGGCCGCCGTCGCCCCCTTGGTGGCCACGCAGACCGCGGCCATCCCGGCCGCGGCGGTCAGTACGGCGACGCGGGAGGCCAGGAGGCCCGGCCAGGCCAGCACCACGGCCAGCAGGTAGAAGAGCTCCTCGACGGCCAGCGACCACAGCACCGGCTCCACCCACGGAAGGGACGTGTACTGGCTGACCAGCAGGGCGCTGGCCCCCAGCTCGCCTTGCCCGTACGGCAGGGCCGTGCCCTGGACGCGGGCCTGAACGAACAGTGTGGCCGCGGTCACGAGCAGGCACACCCACAGCGTCGGGTAGAGGCGGAAGAAGCGGCGGACGAAGAAGCCGCGCGGCTCCCGGTTCTGCAGGGAGAACGGGATGACGAACCCGCTGACGAGGAAGAACAACGTCACGCCCACCGTGCCCGGCGAGATTCCCAGCCGCTCCAGGAACCGGACGGCGCCGGCCCAGGGGACCGACGGTAGGCCGGCGACCGGCTCGAAGTGGGCCAGCTGGGCGACCAGCGCCTGCTGGTTCGGGAAGAGGTCGAACAGGTGGGCGAAGACCACCAGCAGGCAGGCCGGCCCGCGGATGGCGTGGGCGAACCACACCCGCTGGTGCGCCTCCCCGGCCGGGGGTACCAGCGGCGGCCCCGGCGGTGGGTTCACGAGCGCACGATACGGCACGTCGCCGGTCGGTGCCCGCGCCTCACCGACTGCGGGGCCGGGCGTCCCCCCACACACGCCCGGCCGCCGCTGCCGCCCCCGTCAGCCGACCTTGGCCGTGGCCGACGGTTGCGGCTCGGTGGTGCGGGACGGCCCCTCTCCGCCCCGCGACGTGAACCTGGACACACCCAGCAGGACCAGCCCGACGGCGAGGAGCCCGATGACGCCAGCCAGCGCGATCTTCGCCGCGTTCGACGCCCCTCCGCCGAGCGCCTCGTACTGCACGGCGGCGACGTAGATGTCCTGGAGCCCTCCTCCGAGCGAGCGGGCGTCGGCCGCCGACAGGTCGGTGTTCCGAGTGTCGTCCCACGCCAGCATCGTGTACTCCTTCGCCGTGGCCAGACCGGGCGGCGAGGTGATGTCGAAGTTGGTGGACCACACGCCGATGCGCCGGTCGATCGGCCGGTCGGTCACCCGGGTGTTCGCCGACCACGTGACGCCGTTGTCGGTCGACGTGGTCAGGTAGACGTCGTTGGCGCGATAGCCGGGGTCGTTCCGGGTGTCCCAGAAGGCGATCTCCACCCGGCCGTCGGGGGCCACGGCGATGTTCGGGTAGTACTGGCTGAACAGGTCCTTGGGGTCGTCGTCGGTGACGTTCCGACGCTCCGACCACGTCCGCCCACCGTCGGTCGAGCGGTAGTAGTAGATGTCCTGGTAGCCGGTGATCGAGGGGTCCTCATACCCGTCGGTCACCGCGTGGAGGGTCCCCTCGTCGCCGCCCTCGGGGCTCCAGACCACGGTCGTGAAGGACCCGAACTTGAAGTCGAACGGCGTGACCTGGCTGGTGGTCCACGTCCTGCCCTTGTCCTCGGACCGCGACAGCAGGATGCCGTTCGCCGGCCGGGGGGTGAGGTTGGCGTAGGTGGCCGGCCAGATGGCGTAGACGGTGCCGTTGTCGCCGACGGTCAGCGACGGGCCGAACCCGCCGAAGTTGGCCGCCTGGTCGGGGTTGGCGGCGCGGGATTCGGGGGGCGGCGTGGTCGTGCTCGTGGTGGTGGCGTTGGCCACCGTGGTGGCCGACCGGAAGGCGTTCTGGCGCATTCCCGGATCGGTGAACGCCGATTCGGCCAGGTTGACCGGCTCGCCGAAGGTCTTGCCGCCGTCGGTGGACACCGCCACCACGGGCTGGACGGGTAGGGCGTTGGCCCCGGAGAAGCCGGGCTGGCGGCGCCCGGAGCCGATGTAGACGGTGTCCTGGCGGCCGGTCTCGGCGTCGACGGCGAAGCCGGTGATGGGCCGGTAGGACTCCTGCTCCTCACCGGTCTTGCCTCGGGCGTCCCGGGCGATCACCGGCTGCCAGGTGTCGCCGAGGTCGGTGGACTTCGACACCACCATGCTCACGTTCCCGCCGATGCCGCCGTCCTGGGTGTCCCAGCCGTCGAGGGCGTAGTACAGGCCGCCGTCCCGGCCGAAGGCCAGCAGGCCCTGGAACGACCCGCGGGGGTTGGAGTTGCACGACGGGTACGACGCCGGGCTCGGCGAAGACTCGAGGATCTTCCACGTCCGGCCTCCGTCGACGGTGCGCACCAGGCCGCAACGGCGGGTGCGCAGGTCGGCGAACGCGCCGACGACCACCAGCGGGTCGTCGGGATGGGCGACCAGGTTCGGGGCCGAGTAGGTCCGTACCGGGTTGAGGTCTTCCTTGGTGACGTGAACCGAGTTGGTCAGCACGGGCGGGTCGGCGGCGGTGGCCGCGCCCCCGGTCAGCAACGTGAGCCCGGCGGCGAGCAGCGCCAGGCGGCGTCGGGTGGTGCGCCTCATGTCGGTCTTCCCCCTCCGAACGGAACTGCGATCCCGGAATTGTCCCCCCGTATCGCGTGTTCGCTCAATAAGTGCTTCCTGCACCTAGCGGAGGCCGGCCGCCCCGTCAGTGGACGATCTTGGAGATCGGCAGCTCGATGATGCCGGTGGCGCCCCGGTCCTTGAGGGCCGGGATCAGGGTGTTGATCTGGTCCTTGGGGGCCACCGTCTCCACCGCGTAGGCGTCGACGCCGAAGAGCTTCGACACGGTCGGCGACCGCAGGGCGGGGAGGATGGCGATCACCGCGTCGAGCTCGGCCGCGCTGACGTTCAGCTTGACCAGCACCCGCCCCCGGGCTTCCAGCGTCCCCTGGAGCAGGGTGTGGATCTGGCCCATGGCGTGACGCTTCTCGGCGTCCTGGTAGGCGGCCGGGTTGGCGATGAGCTCGGTGTGGCTGACGAGGATGGTCTCGATCACCCGCAGCCCGGCGGCCCGCAAGGCCCGGCCGGTCTCGGTCAGCTCGACGACCACGTCGACGATCTCGGGCACCTTGGCCTCGGTCGCGCCGTAGGACAGGCGGACGTCGGCCTCGACGCCGTGCTTCTCCAGGAACCGCCGGGTCAGCTCGGGGTATTCGGTGGCGACCCGGATCCCGTTGCCCAGGTCGCCCACGCCTTGCGCCGGATCGTCGTCGGCCACGGCCAGCACGATGCTCACCGGCCGGGCGGTGGCCTTGGAGTAGTGGAGCTCGCCCAGCGACACCACCTCGCTGGCCGTCTCCTCGATCCAGTCCCGGCCGGTGATGCCCAGGTCGAAGACGCCCTCGGCCACGTAGCGGGGGATCTCCTGGGGCCGGAGGATGCGGACGGTGTCGATGCGCGGGTCGGCCACCGAGGCCTTGTAGTCCACGTCGGAGGAGCGCCGGACGGCCAGGTCGGCGTCGTCGAACAGGGCCAGGGTGGCCCGCTCGAGAGAGCCCTTGGGCAGGACGAGGCGGAGCACGGTCGACCTACGCCGGCGGCTTGGGGAGCTGTGACAGCAGGTCCACCATCTCCACCGCGGTGGCCGCGGCGTCGAACCCCTTGTTGCCCGACTTCCCGCCCGCCCGCTCGAGGGCCTGCTCCGGGGAGTCGGTGGTGAGCACGCCGAAGACCACGGGCACACCGGTGTCGAGCTGGACCCGGGCCAGCCCGGCCGCGCACTGGCCCCCCACGTGGATGTGGTGGTCGGTGGCGCCCCGGATGACGGCGCCCAGGCAGATGACCGCGTCGTGCTCACCGGAGGCGGCCAGGCGCTGGGCGGCGAGGGGCAGCTCCAGGGCGCCGGGCACCGACACCCGGGTGACCGAGGCGGGGTCGACGCCCAGCCGGTTCAGCCCGTCCAGGCAGCCGGCCAGGAGCCGGTCGGTGACCAGGTCGTTGAACCGGCTGGTGACCACGGCCACCCGCACCCCGTCGCCCCGCAGGCGCCCGGTGTAACCAGTCATTCCTCGAGTCCTTCCAGGAGGTGGCCCATGCGCTGCTGCTTGGTTCGGAGGTAGCGGATGTTCTCCGGGTTGGGTACCGACTGCAGCGGCACCCGTTCGACGATCTCCAAGCCGTAGCCGTCGAGGCCCTCGAACTTGGCCGGGTTGTTGGTCAGCAGGCGCATGGTGGTGATGCCCAGGTCGACGAGGATCTGGGCCCCCGTACCGTACTTGCGGGTGTCGACAGGGAGCCCGAGGTCGAGGTTGGCGTCGACGGTGTCCCGCCCCTGGTCCTGCAGCGTGTAGGCCCGGAGCTTGTGGGCCATGCCGATGCCCCGGCCCTCGTGGCCGCGGAGGTAGACGACCACTCCCATGCCCTCGGTGGCGATGCGCTGGAGGGCCATCTGCAGCTGCACGCCGCAGTCGCAACGCAACGAGCCGAGGGCGTCGCCGGTGAGGCACTCCGAGTGGACGCGCACGAGCACGTCGTCCTCCCCCTGCACCGCGCCCTTCACCATGGCCACGTGCTGCTCGCCGTCGATCAGCGACTCGTAGACGTAGCAGGCGAAGTCGCCCCACTCGGTGGGCATGCGGGCGTCGGCCACCCGCTTGACCAGCTTTTCCCGCTGGCGACGGAAGCGGATGAGGTCGGCGATGCTGATCAGCGGGAGCCCGTGGGTCCCGGCCAGCTGCTCCAGCTCGGGCAGCCGGGCCATCGACTGCTTGTCCTCGCTCACCACCTCGCACAGGACGCCGGCGGGGTACAGGCCGGCCAGGCGGCACAGGTCGACGGTGGCCTCGGTGTGCCCGGCCCGGTTCAGAACCCCGCCCTCACGGGCCCGCAGCGGGAACACGTGGCCGGGCCGGGCCAGGTCGCTGGGACGGGTGGCCGGGTCGATGAGGGCGGCGATGGTGGCCGCCCGGTCGGCGGCCGAGATGCCGGTGGTCGTGCCCCGGCGGTCGTCGACGGAGACGGTGAAGGCGGTGCGGTTGCTCTCGGTGTTGTCGATGACCATGGGCGGCAGCTCGAGCTCGTCGAGGCGCTCGCCCAGCATGGGCATGCAGATCACGCCGGACGTGTGGTTCAGGAAGAAGGCGATCGTCTCGGCGGTGGCGAACTCGGCCGCCGCCACGAGGTCGCCTTCGTTCTCGCGGCTGGCATCGTCGACGACCACGACCACCTTGCCGGCGGCGATGGCCTCGACGGCCTCCTCGATGGGCGCGAACGGCACGCCTGTCATCTTGCCAGCAACCGCTCGACGTACTTGGCGAGAATGTCGAACTCCAGGTTCACCCGGTCGCCCGGCCGCAGACGGCCCAGGGTGGTGACCGCGGCGGTGTGGGGGATCACGGCCACGCCGAAACGGTCGTCGCCGACGTGGACCACGGTGAGGCTCACGCCGTCGACCGCCACCGACCCCTTCTCCACCAGGTACCGGGTGCCTCCGGTCCGCACCGTGAGGTCGGGGGCGGGGGCGAGGATCTGGCCGACACCGTCGACGTGGCCCTGCACCACGTGGCCGCCGAGGCGGTCGACCGGGCGGAGCGGGCGCTCGAGGTTGACCGGGTCGCCCGGCTCGAGGCCGCCCAGGGTGGTGCGGGCCAGGGTCTCGTCGACCACGTCGGCCGCCCACCAACCCGGGCCGAGGTCGACCACGGTGAGGCAGCACCCGTTCACCGCCATCGAGTCGCCGACCTTGGCATCGGCGGTGACCGTCGGGGCCGCGAACGTGAAGCGCGGCCCGTCCCGGGACGAGAGGCTGCCGAGCTCCTCGATCAGACCGGTGAACATTCGATCCTCAGGTCCTCACCGAGGCGCTGGACGGAGACGATCCGGCCCCGCCAGACGTCGCGGATCGTGGGGGCGCCGGGGCCGGCGAACAGGGGGCGGGCGTCGTCGCCGCCGAACAGGGCGGGCGCCAGGTACAGCACGTACCGGTCGACCAGGCCGGCGCGGTGGAACTCCCCCGCCACCGTCGCCCCACCCTCCACCAACGCCTGCAGCACGCCGCGCCGGCCCAGGTCGTCGAGGACGTCGCCCAGGTCGCCGGTGAGCTCCACGGCGGGATGGACCTTGGCCCCCTCGGGCGCCTTGCCGAGCACGACCCGCAGCGGGTCGCTCCCCTTGGCGTCGCGGACGGTGAGCGACGGGTCGTCGGCCCGGACGGTTCCTGCGCCCACGATCACCGCGTCCGACTCCGCCCGGAGGCGGTGGGCGTCGGCGCGGGCTGCCTCGCCGGTGATCCACCGACTGGACCCGTCGGGGGCGGCGATGCGCCCGTCCAGGGTGGCGGCCAGCTTGAGGACGACCCACGGGCGGCCGGTCCGGCGGTGCTTGAGGTAGGGGGCCAGCTGGTCGCCGACCTCCTGGGCGCACAGGCCGACGTCGACGGTGACGCCCGCGGCCCGCAGCGCCCGGATCCCCCCGCCCCGCACCCGCTCGTCGGGATCCTCGACGCCGACGACCACCCGGGCGATGCCGGCGTCGACGATCCGGTCGACGCACGGCGGCGTGCGCCCGGTGTGGGCGCAGGGCTCGAGGGTTACGTAGAGGGTGGCGCCCCGGGCCGCGCCGCCCGCCGCCTCCAGAGCGACCACCTCGGCATGGGGACCGCCCGGGGCGTGGGTGGCGCCCTCGAACCCCCCCGGCTCGATCACGCTTCCCACCCACGGGTTGGGCGACGTCGTCCCCCGCACGCCGGCCGCCAGCTCGAGGGCCCGGTGCATCCGCGCCCGCTCCGAACCGGTGACGCTGGACGGTGCAGGGCGCGGTTCACCGTCACCGGTTCGGGAGGGGGTCACTGCGGGTGGCCCGTCGGGCGCCCGGCCAGGAGGTCGAGGGCGTGGGGCAGGACGTCGAGCACCGCCTCCAGGGACTCGACCGCACCGGCCGAGGAGCCCGGGGTGTTGAGGACCAGGCACTCCCCCACCGTGCCGGCCAGCCCGCGCGACAGCCGGCCCTTGGGCGGGTTGGCCAGGCGCATGGCCTCGGCCAGGCCGGGCGCCTCGCGTTCGAGCACGTGCAGTGTGCCCTCGGGGGTGAGGTCGCGGGGCCCGAACCCGGTCCCGCCCGTGGTCACTACCAGCCCGGCGAAACCGGAAGCCATCTCCCGCAGCGCGCCGGCCACCGACTCCGTCCCGTCGGCCACCACCCGCCGGTCGACCACGTCGTAGCCCGCGGCGGTCAGCCGCTCGGCGAGCACCCGGCCGGAGCGGTCCTCGCGGGTGCCGGCCACCACCCCGTCGGAGACGGTGAGGACCTTGGCCCGGAGCGTCAGGTGCTGGTTGGACCGGCCTCCCGGGCCGGTCACTGCCGCACCGTCCCTTCGGGACGTCGCACCAGCGAATGCTGGTTGGACCGGCCTCCCGGGCCGGTCATGTGCCCATCCTCTCGCCCGGCTGGAGGCGGGCGCCGTTGCGCCACGACGCCGCCGGCTGCGGTCCTTTGCCCTCGGGCTGGACCTCGAGCACCTCCAGGGCGCCGTCGCCGGTTTCGACCCGCAGCGTGGCCGGATCGAGCTCGCCGGGGGCCACGCCGCCGGCGCCCAGGGCCGGACGGGCGCGCAGGATCCGCAGGCGGCGGCCGCGGAACGTCGTCCACGCCTGGCCGAGGCGGACCACCCGGTGCAGCTCCACCGCCGGCCGTGACCAGTCGAGGTGGTGCTCCTCGGGCTCGAGCTTGGCCGCGTAGGTGGGCTCACCCTCCTGTGCCGTGGGTTCGGGCAGGCCGGACGCCAGCAGGTCGAGAAGCATGCGGGTGCCGATCTCGGTGAGGGCGGCTCGCAGCTCGTCGAGGGTCTCGTCCGCGCCGATGGGCCGCTCCTCGCAGGCGTAGACCGGGCCGGTGTCCAGCCCTTCCTCGAGGGCCATGATGCACACGCCGGTGACCGGGTCCCCCGCCAGGATGGCCCGTTCCACGGGCGCCGCTCCTCGCCAGCGGGGCAGCAGGGAGAAGTGGATGTTGATCATGGGCAGCACGGCCAGGACGTGCGGGCGGATCAGCCGCCCGTAGGCGACGACGACGCCCAGTTCGGCACCGGCGTCGAGGAGGTCGTCGACCCGGTCGGTCACGGTGAGCCCGAGCTCCTGGGCCGCGGCCTTCACCGGGCTGGGCCGCAGGGCTCCCCCCCGGCCCCGCTTCTTGTCCGGCTGCGACACGACGAGGACCACCTCGTGGCCGGCCGCCACCAGGGCGCGCAGCGGGCCGGCGGCGACCTCGGGAGTGCCCAGGTAGGCGAGGCGCAGGAGGACCTACCGCACCGGCTCGCGGTCGTCGCCGGCCTCGGACAGGCCCATGGCCCGCTGGCGGAGCGCCCGCATGGCTTCCTTGTGCTGGCGCCGGTCGAGGTGGGACAGGAGCAGGCGCCCGTCGAGGTGGTCCACCTCGTGCTGGAGCATCCGGGCCATCAGCTCGTCGCCCTCGAACGAGATCGGATTCCCGTCCAGGTCGAACCCGTCGACGCGCACCTCCTTGAACCGCACGATGTCCCAGTGCAGGTCCGGGACCGACAGGCAGCCCTCGGTGTACTCCCACTCCCCCCGGTGCCCGGAGAGCACCGGGTTCACGATGGCGCCCGGACCGCTGCCGTCGTTGACGTCGTAGACGAACAGCCGCTTCTGCACCCCCACCTGGTTGGCGGCCAGCCCCACGCCCGGCGCGTCGTACATGGTCTCGAACATGTCGTCGGCCAGCTTGCGCAGCGTGGCGTCGAACTCGGTCACCTCCGCGCACGGCAGGCGCAGCACGGGGTCCCCGAACGTGCGGATGGGATAGACGGCCATGGCCTACGACAGTACCGGCCGGCCACACGGGGGACGAAGGCATCCGGGGCCGGTCAGGCCCGCAGGGGGTCGACCTCGACGCGCAGCCGGCCGGGGGGACGGGGGGTGGCGGCCAGGGCGTCGCACAGGATGGTGTGGTCGGCGGCCCGGAGCAGCCAGCGGTCGTGGGCCGGGCCCGCCATCCCGCTCGGGGGGCCGCTCGGGCCCAGGACCTCCACCGCCGCCCCGGCAGGTAGGGCGGCGACGAACGCCGCCGCCGCCTGCCCCGACACCGCGGCCACCGCCGTCTCGGGCGGGAAGTGGAGGGCGGCCCGGCGGGCGGCCTCGACCACGGCCAGGCGGGAGGGGTCGGCGTGCAGGGCGGCGTCGAGGACCTCGTGGCCGGGCAGGCGGGTCTGCACGAGGATGCGCCCCGACGCGTCCCGCCCTCCCACGACCCGGGCGGCCCGGGCCAGCAGGGCCAGAGCCGTCTCGGCCGCCCGGTACCGGGGGGCGAGCAGCTCCTGGTCGACGTCGAGGAAGGCGACGGCCCCGGCCCCACCCACCCGGTGCAGCACCGCCTCGGTGCCGACCAGCACGGCCACGCCGGCCGGGGGCGGGCCGTTCACGCTGTCGGCGGTCACCTCGGCCACCGGTTGGTTGGCCAGCAGCTCCAGCTCCTCGCGGGCCCGGCTCACGCCGACCCGCAGGGTGGCCATGCGGGTGCCACCGCAGTGGAGGCAGATCAGCGGCCGCGCCGTCCCGCACCGCCGGCACCGCAGCCCTTCCTCCGCCCCTTCGACCGCCGCCCCGCACGCCTCGCACCGGGCCAGTTCGCGGCAGGTGGCGCAGGCCAGCAGGCGGGCCCGGCCCTTGCGGTTCAGGACGCACACCAGCCGTGCATCGGGCCGGGCTTCCCGGGCGAGGGCCACCAGCCGGGCCGAGTAGAGGCCCGAGCCCGGTGGCTCCTTGCGGCGGTCGACGACCTCGACCACCGGCCACCCGCTCCGCTCCACGGTGCGCGACGGGGTCACCAGCGGCCCGTAGCCCAGGGCCTCGAGCGACGGGCACGGCGAGGTGAGCACGCAGGGCACACCCGCCCGGCGGGCCCGCTCGACGGCGACGTCGCGGGCGTTCCACGTGGGCGCCCGCTCCTCCTGGTACGCCTCGTCGCCCTCGTCCACGACCAGGACGGCTCCCAGCCTCGGGCGCGGTGCCCACGCGCCGGCCCGGGCGCCGACGGCCACGCAGCCTCCCGCCGCGGCCTGGGCCCAGTCCTGTGGCACGAGCGCCACCCGCAGGCCTTCGCGCCGCAGGCGGGCGGCCAGGTAGCCGGCGGCGGCGTGCGAGGGGGTCAGCACGAGGGCGTCCTCCCGTGCGGCGACGGTCAGCGCGGTGGGCAGGACGTCGCCCGCCGGCGGGATGCGCACGATCGTGACCCCGTCGGCGAGGTGACCGGGGGCGGGCGGTGGCGCGTCGGGCCTCGGCGGCAGGCGCCGTACGGCCCGCGGCGGGGAGGCGGTGCCCAGCAGCTGGGCGGGACGGCCGGCCCAGCGCCACGCCGCCCACCGGGCCAGGGCGACGACGTCGGCCGGCGGCCCCCAGCCCGTGACCTTGGCCAGCGGCCGCAGCGGCCGGTCCGTCTGGGGGGCTTCGGTCAGTGCCACGACCCACCCGCCCACCCGCCGGCCGTGCAGGGGAACGCGCACCATCGTCCCCACCCGGACCTGGTCGGTCAGATGGTCGGGAACGAGGTAGTCGAAGACCTTGTCGAGCGGGAGATCCGGAAGGACTCTCGCTATCGGAGAGTCGCCAGCTATACGAGGTCGAGCGCCCGCTTCACGTCCTCCAGGCGCGAGAGGCGTTCCCACGTGAACTCCTTCTCGGAGCGCCCGAAGTGGCCGTAGGCGGCGGTGCGCCGGTAGATCGGCTTGCGGAGGTCGAGGTCGCGGATGATGGCCGCGGGGCGGAGGTCGAACACCTCGTTGGCCATGGTGGCGATCCGGGCCGGGTCGACCTCCTCGGTGCCGAACGTCTCCACCATGATCGACACCGGTCGGGCCACGCCGATGGCGTAGGCGACCTGGAACTCGCACCGCCGGGCCGCGCCGGCCGCCACCACGTGCTTGGCCACCCAGCGGGCGGCGTAGGCGGCCGAGCGGTCGACCTTGGACGGGTCCTTGCCCGAGAAGGCGCCACCGCCGTGGCGGGCGGCGCCGCCGTAGGTGTCCACGATGATCTTGCGGCCGGTGAGGCCGGTGTCGGCGTGGGGCCCGCCCAGCACGAAGCTGCCCGTCGGATTGGCCAGCAGCTCGTAGTTGTCGGCGTCGAGGCCCGGCGGAAGCAGCGGGTGGATGACGTGCTCCTGCAGGTCGGGCTTGAGGAGGGTCTCGCTGTCGAGACCGGGCTGGTGCTGGCTGGAGATGAGAACGGTCCGCAGCCGCTTGGGGCGACCGTTCTCGTAGTCGACCGTCACCTGGGTCTTCCCGTCGGGCCGCAGGTAGGGCATAACCCCGGCCTTGCGCACCTCCGACAGCCGGTGGGCCAGGCGGTGGGCCAGCCAAATCGGCAGCGGCATGAGGTCGTCGGTCTCGTCGCAGGCGTAGCCGAACATCATCCCCTGGTCGCCCGCGCCCTGGGCGTCCACCTGCTCCTCGTCGCTGCGGCCGGTGCGGACCTCGTAGGCCGTGCTCACCCCCTGGCTGATGTCGGGCGACTGCTCGTCGATGGAGGTGATGACGCCGCAGGTGTTGCCGTCGAAGCCGTAGGACTCCCGGTCGTAGCCGATGGCGCACACGGTCTGGCGCACGATCTTGGGGATGTCGACGTAGGCGCTGGTGGTGATCTCACCGGCCACGACGACCAGCCCCGTGGTCAGCAGGGTCTCGCACGCCACCCGCCCCGCCGGATCCTCGGTCAGGATGGCGTCGAGGATGGCGTCGGACACCTGGTCGGCCATCTTGTCGGGATGGCCTTCGGTGACCGACTCCGACGTGAACGTGTACCCGCTACTCATGTGCTCCCCTCTCATTCCGCGTCCAATCCTTGCCCAGTCGGCGGAGAGCCGCCAACCAACGGCGGTAGGAGGCGGGCCACCACATCGAGCACGGCCGACGCCAGTTGGCGCTTGGTGGTGAGCGGGATCTCTGTCCACCGGCCCCGGGCGTCGAGCATGGTGGCGGCGTTGGTGTTGTGGGCGAAGCCGGCCCCCGGCGCGGTGACGTCGTTGGCCACCACGAGATCGAGGTGCTTCCGGCGCAGCTTGTCCTCGGCGCCGGCGCGGACGTCGCCCGTCTCGGCCGCGAATCCCACCAGCACCTGGCCCGGGCGCTTCCGCCGGCCCAGCTCGGCCAGGATGTCGGGAGTCGGCTCGAGCACCATCTCCGGGAGCCCCTCGGCCTTGCGCAGCTTCTGGGCGGCGGCCACCTTGGGCCGGAAGTCGGCCACCGCCGCGGCCATGACCACCACGTCGGCCCGGGCGGCACGGTCGAGGACGGCCGCCTCCATCTCCGCCGCCGTCTCGACCCGGATCACTTCGGCACCGGGTGGTCCGGTTCCCTCGGCCGCGGTCACCAGCACGACCGACGCGCCCCTCGCCGCCGCCTCGGCGGCCAGCGCCTCGCCCTGCTTGCCCGACGAGCGGTTGCCCAGGAAGCGCACAGGGTCGATGGGCTCCCGGGTTCCGCCCGCCGTCACCAGCACCGTGCGGCCGGCCAGGTCGTGGCGACCGACCAACCGGTCGAGCGCGGCGAGGATGGCCGCCGGCTCGGCCAGCCGCCCCGCGCCCTCGTCACCCCCGGCCAGCCGCCCGACGCCCGGTTCGACCACGACCACGCCGCGGCGACGGAGGCGGGCGACGTTGTCCACCGTGGCCGGGTGCTCCCACATCTCGGTGTGCATGGCCGGGCAGACGACCACCGGTGCGCGCGTCGCCAGGAGCGTGGCGGTCAGCAGGTCGTCGGCGATGCCCGCGGCGTACTTGGCCAGCAGGGTGGCGGTGGCCGGGGCGACGAGGACGACGTCGGCGGCCCGGCCCAGCCGGGTGTGAGGGATGGGGTCGGCGTCGGACCACAGCGAGTCGTGCACCGGCTCGGACGCCAGGGCGGACAGCGTGGCCGTGCCCACGAAGCGGGTGGCGTCGGCGGTCATCACCGGGGCCACGTAGGCGCCGGCGTCCATCAGAAGGCGGCACACCTCCACCGCCTTGTACGCCGCAATACTGCCTGTCACGGCAAGCACGACGTGCTTGCCGCCCAGGGTCACTTAATCGCTTCCTCGGCGTCCTCGGTGCGCACGAAGGTGATCTTGTTCGCCGCGATCTCCTCCAGGGCGATGGACAGGGGCTTGCGGGAGACCGACGCCACCTGCGGGGGGACGATGGCGCCCAGGCCCTCGCCCAGCTGGCTGAAGTAGGAGTTGATCTGCCGGCCCCGCTTGGCGGCCAGGCTCACCAGGCTGAACTTGGAGTCCACCTTGTCGAGGAGGCTCTCGATGGGCGGGTAGATCATCGTTTCGCGTTCAGCCATTGCAGCCTTTCAATAGACATCGCCCTACTCGGGGCGGGACCCCAGGATACCAGCGACCTCCTCCACCGCCCGTTCGAGAACGTCGTTCACCACCACGTGGTGGGCGAGGGCCCGGCCGGCCCGCTCCTCCTCGGGGGCGGCAGCCAGGCGGCGGGCGATGAGGTCCTCGCGGTCGCCGCGGCGGCGCAGCCGGTCCTCCTGGGCCTGGCGCGACGGCGCCACGACGAAGACGACCACCGCATCCGGATGCCGCTCCTTCACCTGGGCCGCGCCCTGCACGTCGATCTCCAGCAGCACGTCGTGGCCCGCGGGCGGCTCCGGCCACGGTGTCCCGTACCGGTGGCCGAACACCTCGGCCCACTCGAGGAAGCCCCCGGACTCGAGGTGGGCGTCGAACGTCTCCCGGTCCACGAAGACGTAGGCGTCGGGCGCGTCGGCGGCCCGAGGAGGCCGGGTCGTCCACGAACGGCTGAGCCACAGGTTGGGCAGGCGCTCCAGGAGGGCCGACGCGATCGACCCCTTGCCGACGCCCGAAGGCCCGGCGAGGACGAAGATCCGCGGCGCGGGAGCGGTCAGGACTCGGTCGAGAACGCCTTCAACAGCGCGTCGCGCTGCTGCGCGCCCAGCCCGCGGACGCGCCGGGCTTCGCTGATCCCGATCTGCTCCATCATCCGCCGGGCCCGTACCTTGCCCACGCCCGGCAGGGACTCCAGCACGGTGACCACCTTCATCTTGCCCACGACCTCGTCGCGCTCGGCCTGGTCGAGCAGCTCCTTGAGCGTGGTCGAGCCCATCTTCAACTTCTCTTTGAGCTCGGCCCGCTGCCGGCGGGCGGCGGCGGCCTTGGCGAGTGCAGCCGAGCGGTCCTCGGGCGACAGCGCGGGAGGCAGCGGCATGGCGCGCACCATAGCGCACCCCTCCCCCGGGCGGCTGAGCGGCTTTCGGGCTGTAGGAACCACCCCACCCGCGGGCTCAGCGGTTGGCCGAAGCCCCGTTCTCCAGCGAGGCGACCAGGGCGGCGGCGGCGGCCGGCGGGTCGGTGGAGGCGGTGACCGTGCGGCCCACGACGAGGAGGTCGGCGCCCACGTCGAGGGCCTGGCGGGGCGTGGCCGGCCGGGCCTGGTCGTGAGCGTCGGCCGGGACCATCCGGATCCCGGGCACCACCGTGAGCAGGCGGGGGGCCAGCTGCTTGGCCTCGCGCACGTCGTCGGCGGCCAGCACCAGCCCGCCGCAACCCGCCTCCACCGCGGCGGCCACCCGGTGGCCGAGGATGTGGGCCGGCGCGTCCCCGTCGCTGGTGAGGATGGTGACGGCCAGGGCGGTCGGATGGGGCATCCCCGCGCCCTCGGCCCCCTCGACCAATCCCTCGACGCCCGCCCGCAGCATGACGGGACCGGACCGGGCGTGCAGGGTGAGGTACCTCGCCCCCAGCGCGCCGACCACCCGCGCCGCCTTGCGCACCGTGGTGGGGATGTCGTGCAGCTTGAGGTCGAGGAACACGTCGTATCCCAGGTCGGCCACCGCGCTCACGGCGTCGGGACCCGAGGCGGTGAACAGCTCCAGCCCCACCTTGGCGGTGGCGAACCAGGGCTGCAGGTTGCGGGCCAGCCGCAGGGCCACCACCAGGTCGTCGACGTCAAGCGCGAGCACCAGCCGGTCACGTGTCTGCACGGGCCCTCCCTACCAGATCGGCGGCCCGGACGACGCCATGGCGGCCGCACCAGCGCTCGAAGCCGGCCAGCACCCGGGCCGGCGCACGCGGGTCGGCGAAGGTCGCCGTCCCCACCTGCACGGCCGTCGCCCCGGCCAGCAGCAGCTCGGCCACGTGCTCGCCGGCCGCCACGCCGCCCACCCCCACAACGGCGGCGTCGGGGAACGCCGTGCACACGTCGTAGACGGCCCGCACGGCCACCGGGCGGATGGCCGGCCCCGACAGGCCCCCGCCTCCCGCGCCCAACCGGGGCCGGCGGGTCTCGGGGTCGATGGCCATGCCCATCACCGTGTTGATCAACGTGAGCCCCTCCGCTCCCGCGCCGAGGGCGGCGCCGGCGATCTCGGTGAGGTCGGTGACGTTCGGGCTGAGCTTGGCCCAGCGGGGTCGCCCGCACCGGGCGGTGGCAGCCACCGCCTCGGCCGTGAGGCAGGCGTCGTGGGCGAACATCTTCCGCCGGTCCTCGACATTGGGGCAGGACAGGTTGACCTCGACGGCCACCACCTCGGGCGGGGCGCCGGCCAGGGCGGTGGCCGCCTTCTCGTAGGCCTCCGCGGTGAACCCCCAGATGCTGGCCACCACCCGAGCGCCGGTGGCCAGCAGCGGGGGCAACTCCTCCTCCAGCCAGGCCTCCACGCCGGGGTTCTGCAGGCCCACGCTGTTGAGCATGCCGGCGTCGACCTCGGTGACCCGCGGTCCGGGGTTCCCGGCCCACGGCTCGGCCGACAGCGACTTGACCACCACCGCGCCGAGCGACGACAGGTCGACGTAGCGGGCCAGCTCGGCCCCGTGCCCCGCAGTGCCAGACGCCGTCATCACCGGGTTGGGCAGGCGGACGGAGCCGACCGTGGTCGACAGGTCCACGTTCGTGGACTTGCCTCCGCGGCCGGTCATAGGTTCAGCCGTTGCTGGCCCTCCTCGTGGTACTCCTGGAGCGACCGGACCGACAGGCCGTGGCGGGCCCAGTCGGCGATCCCGCCGGCGGCGGCCAGGGCGGCGGCGGCCGTGGTCAGGCAGGGGACGCCCTGCACGTTGGCGGCCAGGCGGATGTACGCCCCGTCGGCCCGCGGCCCGCGGCCGCGCGGCGTGTTGACCACCAGGTCGAGCTCGCCGTTGGCGATGAGATCGACCGCAGTGCGCGTGTGGCCGTCGGAGGGCTCGGCCACCTTGTCCACCACCTCGGCCACCGGCACGCCGTTGTCGCGCAGGTAGCGGGCCGTCCCGTCGGTGGCAGCCAGGGCGAACCCCAGCTCGACGAACCGCCGGGCCGCCACCAACCCGCCCGGCTTGTCGCGGTCGGCCAGCGAGAGGAACACCATCCCCCGCTCCGGCAGCCGGTCGCCGACCGCGGTCTGGCTCTTGGCGAAGGCCAGGCCGAAGGTGGCGTCGATGCCCATGACCTCGCCGGTGGCCCGCATCTCCGGGCCCAGCAGGGTGTCGACGTCGGGGAAGCGGTTGAACGGCAGGACCGCCTCCTTCACCGCCACGTGGGCGCCCTGGGCCGGCGGTTGCAGCAGCCCCTCGGCCCGTAGCTGTTCGAGGGTGGCGCCCACCATCACCCGGGCGGCCACCTTGGCCAGGGGCACGCCGGTGGCCTTGGCCACGAACGGGACGGTGCGGCTGGCCCGGGGGTTGGCCTCTATGACGTACACGCTGTCGCGCTGCACCGCGTACTGGACGTTGAGCAGGCCGCAGACGCCCAACGCCTCGGCGATGGCACGGGTGTGCCCCTCGATCACGTCGACGACCGCGGCGCTCAACGTGGGGGGCGGGATCACGCAGGCGCTGTCGCCCGAGTGGACGCCCGCCTCTTCCACGTGCTCCATCACCGCACCGATGAGGACCTCACCGGTCGCGTCCCGCACCGCGTCCACGTCGACCTCGATGGCGTCCTCGAGGAAGCGGTCGATGAGCACCGGCCGCTCGGCCGACAGCCCACCCTCCCGGCCCAGCGTGCCGGCGATCCCGGCTTTGTCGGCGGAGCCGAACGACGCCAGCTCGGCCATGGCCCGGGCCAGCGCCTCGTCGTCGTACACGATCTCCATGGCCCGCCCACCGAGCACGTAGGACGGCCGGACCAGCGCCGGGTAACCGATGCGGGCGGTGATGGAAAGGGCGGTTCCCAGGTCGGCCGCCGTGCCCCCGTCCGGCTGGGGGATGCCGAGCCGGGCGCACAGGGCGCTCCACCGCTCCCGGTCCTCGGCCTCGTCGATGGCCGCCGGTGGCGTGCCCAGCACCAGCTCGGGCGGGATGCGCCCGGCCAGCTTGAGCGGCGTCTGGCCGCCCAGGGAGACGACGACGCCCACCAGGCCACCCTCGCCGGGGGCGTGTGGACGCTTCTCGACATCGAGCACGTTCATCACGTCTTCGTAGGTGAGCGGTTCGAAGTAGAGGCGGTCGCTGGTGTCGTAGTCGGTGGAGACCGTCTCGGGGTTGCAGTTGATCATCACGGTGTCGAACCCGGCGTCGCGCAGGGCGAAGCTGGCGTGCACGCAGCAGTAGTCGAACTCGATCCCCTGCCCGATGCGGTTGGGGCCCGACCCGAGGATCACCACGGTTCGCCGCTCGCCGCCCTTGGCCTCGTCCTCGTCCTCGTAGGTGGAGTAGTGGTACGGCGTGTCGGCGTCGAACTCGGCCCCGCACGTGTCCACGGTCTTGAACGTGGCCCGCACCCCGGCGGCCAGGCGGGCGGCCCGCACCTCCTCTTCGGCCACGCCCCACAGCCACCCGAGCTGGGCGTCGGAGAAGCCCAGCCGCTTGGCCCGGCGCCAGCCGCGGGGCGGCATCGCCTCGAACCCCAGCTCGGCCAGCCGGGCCCGTTCGGCGGTGATGAGCTCGATCTGGTCGAGGAACCACGGGTCGACGCCGGTGGCCTGGTGCAGGCGCTCCACGCTGATCCCCCGCCGCAGGGCGGCCTCCAGCTGGAACGGGCGGTCCGGTGTGGCGATGGCCGCCCGGCGCACCAGCTCGTCGTCGGCGACGGCGTCCGTCGCCGCCTCGGCCGGGTCGCAGTTCAGCCCCCAGCGCCCGTGCTCGAGCGACCGCAGCCCCTTCTGCAGCGACTCGGGGAACGTGCGGCCGATGGCCATGGCCTCCCCCACCGACTGCATCCGGGTGCCCAGCACGCCTGACGTGCCCGGGAACTTCTCGAACGCCCAGCGCGGGACCTTGGTGACCACGTAGTCGATGGTGGGCTCGAAGCTGGCCGGCGTCTTGCGGGTGATGTCGTTGGGGATCTCGTCGAGCGTGTACCCCACGGCCAGCCGGGCGGCGATCTTGGCGATCGGGAAACCGGTGGCCTTGGACGCCAGCGCGCTCGACCTCGACACCCGCGGGTTCATCTCGATGACGACCATCTCGCCGGTGGCCGGGTCGACGGCGAACTGGATGTTGGAGCCGCCGGTGTCGACGCCGATGCGGCGGATGCAGGCGAACGCCGCGTCCCGCATGCGCTGGTACTCGACGTCGGAGAGCGTCTGGGCGGGGGCGACGGTGATGGAGTCACCGGTGTGGACGCCCATCGGGTCGAGGTTCTCGATCGAGCACACGACCACGCAGTTGTCGGCGTGGTCGCGCATGACCTCGAGCTCGTACTCCTTCCAGCCGGCGATCGACTTCTCGATCAGGATCTCCGACACCGGGCTGGCGGCCAGGCCGACCGCGGCCAGGCGGAGGAGCTCGTCGGCGTCGGCGGCGATGCCCGTCCCTCCCCCGCCCATGATGAACGAAGGGCGCACGATCACCGGGTAGCCGACCTCGTCGCCGACCTTCACCGCCTCGTCGAGGTGGTAGGCGAACCCCGATGCCGGCACGGCCAGGCCGATCTCGGTCATGGCCGACTTGAACCGCTCCCGGTTCTCGGCCGTGTGGATGGCCTCGAGCGACGCGCCGATCAGCTCGACCCCGTACTCGTCGAGCACGCCCCGATCGGCCAGGGCCACGGCCAGGTTCAACGCGGTCTGCCCGCCCAGGGTGGGCAGGAGGGCGTCGGGCCGCTCCCGGTCGATGACCGCGGCCACCACGTCGGCGTCCAGCGGTTCGACGTAGGTCCGGTCGGCGAACTCGGGGTCGGTCATGATCGTCGCCGGGTTGGAGTTCACGAGGATGACCCGGTACCCCTCGGCCCTCAGCACCCGGCACGCCTGGGTGCCCGAATAGTCGAACTCCGACGCCTGGCCGATGACGATCGGCCCCGACCCGATCAGCAGGATGGAGTGGAGATCAGTGCGCTTGGGCACGGGTCATCAACAGTCGGAACTCCTCGAACAGGTATCTGGCGTCGTGCGGTCCCGGGCCGGCTTCGGGGTGGTACTGGACGCTGAACGCGGGGACGTCCCGGCACGCCAGCCCCTCGACCACGCCGTCGTTGAGGTTGACGTGGGTGACGTCGGCGGAGTGCACCGAGCCCTGGGCCACCGCGTAGTTGTGGTTCTGGCTGGTGATCTCGACCGCTCCGTCGCGCAGGCGTTGCACGGGATGGTTGCCGCCGTGGTGGCCGAAGGGCAGCTTGTAGGTCATCCCGCCCAGGGCGGTGGCCAGCAGCTGGTGGCCCAGGCAGATGCCGAAGACGGGCACCTGGCCCAGCAGGCCGGCGATGTTGCCGATGGCGTAGGTCACCGCCGCCGGGTCACCCGGGCCGTTGGACAGGAACACCCCGTCGGGCGGGTCGTTGAGCAGCTCGTGGGCCGGCGTCGTGGCCGGGACCACCTCGACGGTGGCCATCTCGCCCAGCTGGCGCAGGATGCTGGTCTTGATCCCGAAGTCGTAGGCCACCACCCGCAGCGGGCCGTCGCCGGCGGTATACCGGACCGGCGTGGTCACCCCGGCCACCAGGTCGAGACCCTCGGTCCCCCGCTCGGCCTGCGCCGCCGCCTTCAGGGTGGCCTCGTCGGCGGTGCCGAAGGCGCACGGCATGGACCCCGCCTCGCGGATGTGGCGGGTCAGCCGGCGGGTGTCGATGCCGGTGATGCCGGGCACTCCCGACGCGGCCAGCCAGGTGTCGAGGTCGACGGTGGACCGCCAGTTCGACGGCCGGCGGGCCAGCTCCCGCACGATCACCCCCCGGCAGTACGGGCGGGCGCTCTCGGAGTCGGCGGCGCTGATCCCGTAGTTGCCGATGTGCGGGTAGGTGAAGGCGATCACCTGGCCGGCGTAGGAGGGGTCGGTGATGACCTCCTGGTAGCCGGCCAGCACGGTGTTGAACACCACCTCGCCCATGGCCACGTCGACGACCGCCCCCATGGCCTCTCCCTCGAACACCGTCCCGTCGGCGAGGACCAGCAGGGCGTCGACCGTCCCCTGGTAGCTGGCGCTCACCGCTGCGCCTCGCCGTCGACGACGACGGGCTCCCCCCGCAGGAGGGTGTGGCGGACGCGGCCGGTCAGCTTGCGACCGGCGTAGGGCGTGTTGCGGGACCGGCTGGCCAGGGCGTCGGGGTCGACCACCCAGGTGGCGGCGGGGTCGAAGACGCACAGGTGGGCGACGTAGCCCTCGACCACCGGCCCCCCGTGGGTGGCCTCGAGCCCGGCGATGCGGGCCGGCGCCCACGAGAGCAGCCGCAGCACCGCTTCCACGGGCAGGTCCAGCTCGGTCAGGGCCAGGGCCAGCGCGGTCTCCAGCCCCAGCATGCCGGGCCGGGCCTCGTCGAAGGGCACGTCCTTGTCCTCGGGGGCGTGGGGAGCGTGGTCGGTGGCGATGGCGTCGATCGTGCCGTCGGCGAGGCCGGCCTTGACCGCCTCCACGTCGGAGGGGCTGCGCAGCGGCGGGTTGACCTTGAACGACGTGTCGTACGTGGCCACCACGGCGTCGGTGAGGGTGAAGTGGTGGGGTGCGGCCTCGGCCGTCACCGCCAGCCCCTCGGCCTTGGCCGCCCGGACGGCGTCGACCGACCCGGCCGTGGAGAGGTGCAGGAAGTGGATGCGGCCCCCGGTGAGTCGGGTCAGGGCGATGTCGCGCGCCACCATGAGCTCCTCGGCCTCGGCCGGCATCCCGGGCAGGCCGAGGCGGCTCGACCACTCCCCTTCGTGCATGTGCCCGCCGCCGGCCAGCGTCTCGTCCTCGCAGTGCTGGGCCAGGGTCACGCCCAGGGCCGAGGCGTACTCCAGCGCCCGCCGCATCAGCCGGGCGTCCTGCACGCCGGCGCCGTCGTCGGTGAACAGCCGCACGCCGAGGTCGGCCATCTCCCCCATCGGAGCCAGCTCGCGGCCGAGGCGGCCCTTGGTGATGGCGCCCGCCACCCGCACGTCGCACGTGACCGTGGTGCCCAGCTCGAGGACCTCGCGCACCACCGCCGCGGTGTCGATGGCCGGCTCCGTGTTGGGCATGGCCAGGACCGCGGTGTAGCCGCCGAGCGCCGCGGCGCGGGCGCCGGTCTCCACCGTTTCCGCCTCCTCCCGGCCGGGCTGGCGGAGGTGGGTGTGGAGGTCGACCAGCCCGGGGGCGACGACGCACCCTTCGGCGTCGAGGACGGTGGCCCCGGCCGGGCGGGCGAGCCCTGCGCCCACCGCCCCCACCCGGCCGCCCGCGACCAGCACGTCGGCCGGCCGCGAGCCGGTGGCGTCGACGACCGTCCCGCCCCGGATGAGGACCGTTCGCTCAGCCAAGGGAGCCACCGCTTCCGCCCAGGGGGCCGCTCGGTGGACCGCCCGAGCCTGGACCGCCCGGCCCCTGCCCCAGGAGGAGGAACAGGACGGCCATGCGCACCGCCACCCCGTTGGCCACCTGGCGGGTGATCACCGACCGGGGCAGGTCGGCCACGTCGGAAGCGATCTCCACGCCCCGGTTGATGGGCCCCGGGTGCATGACCAGGGCGTCGTCGGGGAGCATGCGCACCCGGTCCCGCGTGAGCCCGTAGCGGGCGGTGTACTCCCGCAGCGACGGCAGGAGGGCCTCGGTCTGACGCTCGGCCTGCATGCGCAGGAGGTAGACCACGTCGGCCTTGGGCAGCACGCCGTCGAGGTCGGAGCTGACCTCCACCGGCCAGCCGTCGAGGCTGGGGGGCAGGAGGGTCGGCGGGGCCACCACCGTCACCTCGGCGCCCAGCAGGGTGAAGGCCAGCACGCCCGAGCGGGCCACGCGGGAGTGCTTGACGTCGCCCACCACCGCGACCCGCAGCCCCTCCATGGACCCCCGCTGGGCCCGGATGGTGTAGCAGTCGAGCAGGGCCTGGGTGGGGTGCTCGTGCCACCCGTCGCCGGCGTTGATGACCGAGCAGCCGACCCACGAGGCCACCTGCCAGGGCACGCCGGCCGAGCCGTGGCGCACGACCAGGGCGTCGACCCCCATGGCCTCGACCGTCTGGCAGGTGTCCCGCAGCGACTCGCCCTTCTTCACCGACGACGAGGACAGGGCGAAGTTCATGGTGTCGGCCGAGAGGCGCTTGGCCGCCATCTCGAACGACAGCCGGGTGCGGGTCGACTCCTCGTAGAACAGCGAGACGACCGTCTTGCCCCGCAGCGCGGGCACCCGGGGGATGGCCCGCTCGGAGACCTCCACGAACGAGTCGGTCACCCGCATGACCTCCTCGATCCCGTCCGCCCCCAGGTCGGCTACCGACAGGAGATGGTTCATCGTCCCCGCTCCGGCGCCTGCTTCTCCCCCACGTCCACGCCGTCCTCCCGCACGTCGACGATCTCGTCGTGGCGCGTGGGCAGGTTCTTGCCCACGAAGTCCGGGCGGATCGGCAGCTCCCGGTGGCCTCGGTCGACCATCACCGCCAGCTGCACGGCCCGGGGCCGGCCGTAGGCGTTGAGGGCGTCGAGGGCGGCCCGCACCGTGCGACCGGTGAACAGCACGTCGTCGACCAGGACCACGGTGAGACCGGTGAGGTCGAAGGGGATGTCGGTCACCGCCTCGGGGATGACCGGGCGCAGACCGATGTCGTCCCGGTACAGGGCGACGTCGATGCTGCCCAGCGGCACCTCCACCCCCTCGATGCGGGACAGGGCCTCGGCCAGGCGCCGGGCCAGGGGCACCCCGCCGGTCTGCAACCCGATCAGCACCACGCCCTCCAGGCCGTGGTTGCGCTCGACGATCTCGTGGGCGATTCGGGTGACGGCCCGGCGCAGGTCCTCGGCGTCCATCACCTGGCTGCGGGCAAAAAAAACGCCCCCGTACGGGGGCGTCGCTGCGCGTTCTCGCTCGGCCATGCGGTCGGCTCCTTGTCCGTGCCGGCCTCACAGGACCGGCGTTAACGGCTCCCCCGAGCGTATCGCGCGTTCAGCCGACGATCGCGGCAACCTCGAGGACCAGGTCGGGGAACGCCTGGGGGGCCAACGACTCACCGCGCGTGATCGTCCGGGTCCCGCGTGGCAGTACCGCGTGGACGACCTCCGCGACGAGATCGACGATCCACACCTCCGGGATCCCGCTGCCGAGATAGAGCGACGCCTTCGTCGTCCGGTCGAACTGGGCCGTCACGTCGCCGACTTCGACGACGAGGAGAACGTCGCCCGGAGTGGGATGTCCTGTCGCGTAGTAGTCCGCTCGCGGCCGCAGGAGGACGAGGTCGGGCTGAGGCTCACTGTGCTCGCTCAGCTCGATCGGGTCCTGGATACCGACGGTGGCCTCCGACTCCGGCAGCGCCATGAGCAGCCGCGCCAGCCGCTTGACGCAGGCCGCGTGCCGGCTTCCGATGGGCGTCAACTCGAACACCTTCCCGTCGAGAAGCTCGACCCGCTCGTCCTCGTCGAAAATCTCGGCCTCGGCCATTCGGTGGTAGTCCTTCACCCTGAAGCGGTACGACGCAGGACTTACCTTCACAAAGCCCATATTACCACATGTCATTGCCTGACAAGATACTTCGCGCTCTGGGTGAGCACGCGCTCGGCGCCGGCCACAAGATGCTCGACGACCTCGCCCAGCGCGAGACGCTGGCCGCCACCGACCTCCCCTACGAGGAGTGGCACCGCGGCCTCGTGGAGCTACGTGACCAGAAGCTGGTGCAGATG
This sequence comes from Acidimicrobiales bacterium, assembly GCA_050742435.1. Taxonomy (GTDB): domain Bacteria; phylum Actinomycetota; class Acidimicrobiia; order Acidimicrobiales; family AC-14; genus CADCTB01. The sequence goes on from JBOGIE010000003.1 coordinate 43,585, forward strand.
CGGGACTACGACGGCCGGGTCGCCCTGCTGGCCCTGACCCAGGCGGGCGTCTGGGCCTACGCCAGCCGGTTCCGGCCCGACCTGGCCGACGTCACCGAACGGCTGCTGGACGTGCTGGACGGTACCGAGGCCAACGTGGCCGTGGCGCTGGGCGCCGAGCTGGGCGAGTCACCGCTCCTCGTCGAAGCCGTCCTCGACCACCTCGCCGCCCGGCGCATGGTCGTCTACAGCCGGGTCGGGCCCGACAGCTTCCGCATCCACCGCTTCGGGGGTTGAGCCCGCCCCCGGGCGCACGGTCTCGGCGATGCGGGCCAGCATGCCGTTGACGAAGCGGCTGGACTCGTCGGTGGAGAAGCGCTGGGCCAGCTCCACGGCCTCGGAGATGACCGCCCCGGTGGGCACGTCGGGCCGGTGCAGCAGCTCGAAGATCCCCATGCGCAGGAGGGCCCGGTCGAGGGCGGGCATGCGGTCGATCGTCCAGTCCCGGGCGTAGCTGCTGATCCACTTGTCCAGCTCCTCGACGTGGCGGCCCACGCCGGCCACCACCTCGGCCGCGAACTGGGCAGGCTCGACCGGCAGCGAGGCCAGCACCGCGGCCGGGGACACGTCCTTGCTTTCGGCCTCGTAGAGGAGCGACAGCGCCCGCTCCCGCGCCTGGCGCCGGCTGCCACCGGCGGCCGGCGGGCCGGCCCGGCCGGCGGCGTCCTCCGGGGCCATGGCTAGACCCGGGTCAGGTAGTCGCCGCTGCGGGTGTCCACCTTGATGCGGTCGCCCGGGTTGACGAAGAGGGGTACCTGGACGACCAGGCCGGTCGACACGGTGGCCGGCTTGCGGGCGCCGGAGACCCGGTCGCCCTGCACGCCGGGCTCGGTCTCGGTGACCTCCAGCTCGACCGCGGCCGGCATGTCCACGCCGACCACCTGGTCGTTGTACATCTGCAGCACGACCGAGTTGCCCTCGGACACGTAGCTGGCCGCGTTGCCCAGGGTGGCGGCGTCCACGTTGAGCTGGTCGTACGAGACGTTGTCCATGAACACGTAGTGGTCGGCCTCGCGGTAGAGGTACTGCATCTCCCGCTTGTCGATCACCGCCTGCTCCAGCTTCTCGTCGGCCCGGTAGGTCCGGTCGAGTACCGCGCCGGTGCGCACGTTCTTGAGCTTGGTGCGGACGAAGGCCCCGCCCTTGCCCGGCTTGACGTGCTGGAACTCGACCACGGTGAACAGCCCCTCGGGCAGGTCGAGGGCCATGCCGTTCTTCAGGTCGTTGGTCGAGACGTTCATGAGACCAGGAGCTCCTTGGGGGCGTTGGTGAGGACGGTGCAGCCCTCGTCGGTGACGACCATGGTGTCCTCGATGCGGACCCCGCCGTGCTCGGGCAGGTACACGCCCGGCTCGACGGTCACCACGTGGCCGGCGACCAGGGTATCGGTGGACGTGGACGCCACCCGCGGGTCCTCGTGGATCTCCAGGCCCACGCCGTGGCCGGTGCTGTGCAGGAAGGCCTCGGCCCACCCGGCCTCGGCGATCACCGTGCGGCAGACCTCGTCCACCGCCTTCCCCTCGGCCCCGGCCCGCACCGCTTCCACTCCCGCCTGCTGGCTGTGGGCCACGACCTCGACCATGCGCCGGGCGGTGGCCGACGGCGGCGGGCCCACGCACAGGGTGCGGGTCATGTCGGAGCAGTACCCGTCGACGACGGCCCCGAAGTCGACGACCACCAGCTCGCCGGACTCGATCCGCCGCGTGCTCGGGCGGTGGTGGGGCTTGGCCCCGTTGGGCCCGGAGGCGACGATGGTGTCGAAGGACGGCCCTGACGCTCCGGCCCGGCGCATCTCGAAGTCCAGCTCCAAGGCGAACTGCTCCTCGGTCGGGCCCTCGGCCAGGCGGTGGCGCACCCGCGCCAGCGCCTCGTCGGCGAAGGCCGCCGCCGCCGCCATGCGGTCGACCTCGCCGGCGTCCTTGACCTTGCGCAGCTCCTCGACCAGCCCCTCGGTGGCCACCAGCTCGGTGTCGGGGAACCACTCGCCGTCGAACCGGCGCTGCTGGGCCCACGTGACGGCCGACGCCTCGAGCCCCAGGCGGGACAGGCCCGCCGCCGCCTCCTGGAGGTACTCCTTCTGGCTGCCGGCGGTGAGGCCCACGCGGATGATGGCGTCGACCCCGGCCTCACCCAGCTCCGATGCCGACTGGTCGCGGTAACGGCCGTCGGTGACGAGGACCAGCTCGTCGGGGAGGACGAGGAGCAGGGCGGCCGAGCCGGTGAAGCCGGTGAGGTAGCGGATGTTGACCAGGCGGGTGACCAGCAGGGCGTCGCACTCGGCGTCGGCGAACCGCTGGCGCAGGCGGGGAACGCGCCCGGCCACGTCCATGGGCGCACGGGAAGTCATGAGAGCAAGAGTGCCACGGCTCTCACCGCCAACTCGTAGCCGTGGCCGCCGAACCCCGTGATGACCCCCGAGGCCACCGGTGACACCACCGACGTGTGCCGCCACGGCTCCCGCGAGGCGGTGTTCGACAGGTGGAGCTCCACCACCGGGCCGCCGAAGGCGGCCAGGGCGTCGTGCAGCGACCAGGAGTAGTGGGTCAAGGCGGCGGCGTTCACGATGATGGCCGCCGCCCGGTTCCGGGCGCCGTGGACGGCGTCCACCAGCTCCCCCTCGTGGTTGGACTGGAAGTGCTCCAGGGTCAGGCCGTGGTCCTCGGCGACCGCAGTCGCCCGGGCCACGTGGTCGTCCAGGGTGGCCGTCCCGTAGACCTCGGGCTCACGCAGCCCGAGGAGGTCGAGGTTGGGGCCCGACAGGAGGAGGACGGTGGTCATGCCCCGGCCGCCTCGAGCAGGGTGGCGTGCACCTCGGACGCCGGCACCCCGGGCACGACCTCCACGCCCCGCGGCCCGTCCAGGACGAAGGTGAGCCCGTCCACGGCCTTCTTGTCCCGGGCCATGAGGGTGACCAGCTCGCCCGCATCCAAGCCGGCCGGCGCCCGGGTGGGGAGGCCGTAGCCGGCCACCACCCGCTCGTGGTCGGCCACCGTCCCGTCGTCCACCCGGCCCAGGCGGCGAGCCAGGCGGGCGGCGAACACCAGGCCGATGGCCACCGCCTCCCCGTGGCGCAGGTCGTAGCCCCCGGCGGTCTCCAGGGCGTGGGCCAGGGTGTGCCCGTAGTTGAGCAGGGCCCGCGTGCCGCGGGTCTCCCGCTCGTCGGCGGCGATGTGCTCGGCCTTGCACCTCACGCAGGCGGCGACCGCCTCGTCGAGGGGCAGGTCGGGCAGGCGGTGGACGCCCAGGAAGGCGTACTTGGCCATCTCGCCCAGGCCGCTGCGGTACTCCCGGGGCGGCAGGGTGGAGAGGACCTCGGTGTCGCACAGCACGGCTGCCGGCTGCCAGAAGGCGCCGACCAGGTTCTTGCCTTCGGGCAGGTTCACGCCGGTCTTGCCCCCGATGGCGGCGTCGACCTGGCCCAGGAGGGTGGTGGGCACGTGCACCACGGCCACGCCCCGGTGGTAGACGGCGGCCGCGAACCCGGCGGCGTCGGTGACCACCCCGCCGCCGACCGCCACCACGACGTCGCTGCGGGTCAATCCCCACCGCGAGAACGCCCGGCACAGCTCCTCGACGGTCTCCAGGCACTTGGCCTCCTCGCCGTCGCCCATGAGGAACGTCCGCTGCTCGACCCCCGCGTCCACGGTGACCCCCACCGGCTCCTGGGTGACGATCGCCGCCCGGTGCGCCCCCACCGGGAGCACCTCCAGCAGCCGGTGACGGGCACCCGGGCCGACCAGGACGTCGTAGGAGCGGCCGCCGGGCAGGGGGACGGGCACGGTGATGAGGGAGCCGGCCACTGTCAGGCGTGCTCCAGGGCGGCCTCGACGCAAGCCACGACCTGCTCGGGCGTGAGGTCGTCCACGTCGACGACGATGTCGGCCAGCCGCTCGTAGTAGGGCCGGCGGGCGGCGTCGAGCCGGGCCAGGGCCCCGGCCGGGTCGTCGTCGAGCAGTGGGCGGTGGAGGGTCGAGACGACCCGGGTGACGAGGGTCTCGGGTCGAGCGCGCAGCCACACCACGGGGTGGTGCAGCTCCATGAGCCGGCGGTTGTGCTCGTCGAGCACCGTGCCACCCGCGGCGGCGATGACCCGCGGGATGGTCGACGCCAGGGCGTCGGCCAGGACCTCGGCTTCCAGCCGGCGGAAAGCCGGTTCGCCGTCGGCCCTCCAGATGTCGGCCACCGTGCGCCCGGTCATGGCCTCGACCTGGCGGTCGCTGTCGAAGAACTCCCAACCGCGGTTTTCGGCCAGCCGCCGCCCGATACTGGTCTTGCCCGCTCCCATCATCCCTATGAGCAAGATCGAGCGGCCGCTACTGCTCCGGGCACCCGGGTCCTTCGGACCGCGCCCCTCGCGGCCGGCGGGGGCCCCTGCCCCGCCGGGACCGACGTGCCGGTGCGGTTCATCCAAGGGAGTCGAGGAAGGCGTCCCGGTTGCGGACCACCTCCGCCACCGAGTCACCGCCGAACTTGCGCAGGGTCTCGCCGGCCAGGACCAGGGCGACCATGGTCTCGGCCACCACGCCGGCGGCAGGGACGGCCGTGACGTCGGTCCGCTCCTTGAACGAGACGGTGGCCTCCTTGGTCTCCATGTCGACGGTCTTGAGCACCGGCCGGTTCAGGGTCGACAGCGGCTTCATCGCCGCCCGCAGGACGATCAGCCCGCCCGTCGACATCCCGCCTTCGATCCCGCCGGCCCGGGTGGTCTCCCGGTAGTACGACTGCGCCTGGTCCCAATGGATGGCGTCGTGGGCCTCCGACCCCCGCTGCGCCGCCGACTCGAACCCCTCGCCGAACCCGACACCCTTCACCGCCTGGATGCTGCAGACGGCCTGGGCCAGCAGGCCGTCGAGCCGGCGGTCCCAGTGCACGTGGCTGCCCAGGCCGACGGGCACGCCGTACGCCAGCACCTCGATGACGCCGCCGAGGGAGTCGCCGTCCTTGGCCGCGGCCTTGATCTCGGCGATCATCGCCTCCTCGGCCGCCGGGTCGAAGCAGCGGACCTGGGAGGCGTCGACCTTCTCGAGGTCGGCCGGTGTGGGGCGCTCGATGGCCTTGGTGACCACGGGCCCCATCTGCACCACGTGGGACAGCACCGAGATGCCGAGATGGCCGAGGAGGGCCTTGGCGCAGGCCCCGGCCGCCACCCGGGCCGCCGTCTCCCGGGCCGACGCCCGCTCCAGGATGTCCCGGGCGTCGGTCAGCCCGTACTTCTGCATGCCGGCCAGGTCGGCGTGGCCGGGGCGCGGGCGGGTGAGCGGTTTCTCGGTGGCGCCCGGTGCGGGATCCATCTCCTTGGTCCACTTCGGCCACTCGGTGTTGGCGATCTCGATGGCGACGGGCGAGCCGATCGTCCGGCCGTGGCGCACGCCGCCCAGGAGGGTCAGCTCGTCCTGCTCGAACCGCATGCGCGGCCCCCGGCCGTAGCCCAGGCGGCGCCGGGCCAGCTCCCCGGCGATCTCCTCGACGGTGATGGGCAGGCCGGCCGGGAGCCCCTCGACCACGACGACGAGAGCCTTGCCGTGCGACTCGCCGGCGGTCAGGTAGCGGAGCATCGGCCCAAATCTACCGGGGGCGGGACCGGGGCCCCGGGGAGATACCGGCCGGCGGGGCGAGGCTCAGCCGAACCAGCGCATGATCGGGTCGCCGGCGAAGACGGCCAGGATCGACCCGGCGGCCAGGAACGGGCCGAAGGCGATGTGCTCCTGCAGGCTGCGCAGGCGCAGGGCGGCAAGGATCAGGCCGAGTGCCGAGATGAGCAGGACGCCGAGGAAGAGCCCGGTGAGGACGTGCCCCAGGTCGATCCACCCGAGGAACATGCCGAGCACGAAGGCCAGGCGGACGTCGCCGAAGCCCATGCCCGCCGGCGAGATGAGGTGGATCACGAGCAGGGCCAGCCAGGCCAGCGTCCCGCCCATCATGGCCCGCCCGAAGCCGTTCCAGTCGTCCCCGACCAGGGCGGCAAACGCCAGCAGGGGGACGGACACGAAGATGGTCGGGTAGACGATGTAGTTGGGGATGATCTGGCGCTGGAAGTCGATGACGGTCACCGACACCAGGCAGAGAAAGAAGCCCAGGTAGGCCGGGACCACCCAGCCGCCGTCGAAGCGCACCGCGCCCCCGGCGAAGAGCACGACGGTGGCCGCGATCACCGCCAGGTCGAGCGGGGAGTCGGCCAGCTGCCGGGGTGGTGGGAACGGCCGGAGCGACTGCCGGTCGGGGATGCGGTCGATGAGGTGGTTGGCCAGCATTCCTCCCGGCACCCCGAGGAGGGTGCACAGCACCGTGACCGCGGCGGTCATCCGGCGTTCAGGGCTTGCACGGCGGCCGACCGCATGACGCCGAGCGGCGCCGGACGGCCGGTCCACAGCTCGAAGGCCAACGCACCCTGGTGCACGAGCATGCCCAGCCCGCCGGCCGCCCGGGAACCACGGGCGCGGGCGGCCCGCATGAGCGGGGTCACGGCCGGATTGGGGACCAGGTCGACGACCAGCTGGCCCTCCCCCAGCAGGTCAGGGTCGACGGGGAGGACGTCGGCGTCGCTGCCGGCCAGCCCCAGCGGCGTGGCGTTGACCACCAGGTCGGCACCCTTCAGGTCGGAGGCGACGCCCACCCGCCCGGCGGCACCGGCCAGGGC
>JBOGIE010000004.1:0-25644 GCA_050742435.1 Acidimicrobiales bacterium
TCTACGACAAGACCGGCCTGGTGGACCTCGCCCGGGGTCTGGAGCGCCTGGGATGGGAGCTGGTCTCGAGTGGCGGCACGGCCACCGCCCTCACCCAGGCGGGCGTGGCCTGCACGCCGGTGGAGAACGTCACCGGCAGCCCGGAAATGCTCGGCGGGCGGGTGAAGACCCTTCACCCCGCCATCCACGGTGGCATCCTGGCCGACCGGGACCGGCCGGAGCACCTGGCCGATCTGCTGGCCCAGAACATCGCCGCCATCGGGCTGGTGGTGTGCAACCTGTACCCCTTCACGACGGATCCGTCGATCGAGATGATCGACATCGGCGGGCCGACCATGGTGCGGGCCGCGGCCAAGAACCACGCCCACGTGGGCGTGATCGTCGACCCGGCCGAGTACCCGGCCGTCCTCGAGGAGCTGGCGCGTGACGGCCTTCTCGGGCCCGAGACCCGCCGCCGCCTGGCCCGGGCCGCTTTCGCCCACACCGCGGCGTACGACGCGGCCATCGTCTCCTGGTTCGACGAGGGGCTCGGAGTCGGGGACGGCCCGCTCCCGGCCACGGTCGACCTCCGCCTGGAACGGGCCGCCGACCTCCGGTACGGCGAGAACCCGCACCAGCAGGGCGCCCGGTACCGGCGGGCGGGAGGCCACAGCTGGTGGGACGACGTCATCCAGCACGCCGGCCTGCCCCTGTCGTACCTGAACCTGTTCGACGACGCCGCCGCCTGGCAGCTGGTCCACGACATCGGTGACGGAGGCCCGGCGGTGGCCATCATCAAGCACGCCAACCCGTGCGGGGCGGCGGTGGCCGCCGACCTGGCCTCCGCCTACCAGCTGGCCTACGAGTGCGACGAGAAGTCGGCGTTCGGCGGCATCGTCGCCCTGAACCGCCCGGTCGACGAGCGGACGGCGTCGGCCATGGTGGCCGCGGCCCAGGCCGACGTGGTCATCGCCCCCGGCTTCGATCCCGGCACGCTCGACGCCCTCATCGCCAAGCGCAAAAACACCCGCCTGCTGGAGGCCCCGCCGCCCGGCGAGGAGCGGCTGCACGTGCGGCAGATCAGCGGCGGCTTCCTCGTGCAGGAGCCCTACCGGTTCGCCGCCTCGCGGGCCGACTGGCGGGTGGTCACCCGGCTGGCTCCCACCGAGGAGCAGTGGGCCGACGCCGAGCTGGCCTGGAAGCTGGCCGGCTACACCAAGTCGAACGCCGTGGTGCTGGTGGCCGCCGGCCAGGCCGTGGGCATCGGCGCCGGCCAGCAGAGCCGGGTCGACGCCGGGGAGATCGCGGCCCGCAAGGCGGCCGGGCGGGGCAAGGGCGGGGCGTGCGCCACCGACGCCTTCTACCCCTTCCGCGACGGGCTCGACGTGGCCGCCGCGGCCGGCGTGGCCGTCGTCATCCAACCGGGCGGCGCCATGCGGGACCAGGAGCTCATCGACGCCGCCGACGAGCAGGGCCTGGCCATGATCTTCACCGGCGAGCGGCAGTTCAGGCATTGAATTTCGCCCTCACTCGCTGCGCTCCGTTCGGGCGAGCTGATCGTGCTCCGGCCGGCCGGCGGAGCCGGCCGGACTCCGCCGTCCTTTCTCGCCGGCAGCCGAAGGAGGCCGCCTTCGGCGGCGGGCCCGGCCGCCGGGAAATCGCGACATGACCGCGGTGATCATGCACGGCGCGCCGGTGTCCGATGCCGTCCTGGCCCAGGTGGCGGACGACGTGGGCAAGCTGGCCGCCGAGGGGATCCAGGTCGGGCTGGGCACCATCCTGGTGGGCGACGACCCGGCCAGCGCCGGCTACATCGCCAAGAAGCACGAGGCGTGTGCCGCGGTCGGCATGCGGTCGTTCCACCAGGAGCTGCCGGCCACGTCGTCGCAGGACGAGGTGCTGGCCGCGGTGGCCGCCTTCAACGAGGATCCCGCGGTCCACGCCTTCCTGATCCAGAACCCCTTTCCGAAGGGGCTGGACTACAACGCGGCCATTTCCACCCTCGACCCGGCCAAGGACGCCGACGGCCTCCATCCCACCAACCTGGGCCTGCTGGCCCTCGGGGTCACCTCCGCGCCGCTGGCCTGCACCCCGGCCGGGATCCTCGCCATGCTCGCCCACTACGACGTGCCGGTCGAGGGCCGCAACGTGGTGATCGTCGGGCGGGGCCCCACCATCGGCCGGCCGCTGTCCCTCCTGTTGTCCCAGAAGCGGCCGGGGGCGAATGCCGCGGTCACCGTCGTCCACACCGGCGTGCCGGACTGGGCCGACTACACCCGCCGGGCCGACATCGTGGTGGGCGGGGCGGGCGTCCCCAACATGATCGGTCCGGACCACGTCCGCCCCGGCGCCGCGGTCGTCGGTGCGGGCATCACATGGGAGGGGAAGCGGATCGTCTCCGACGTCGCCGAGTCGGTGGCCGAGGTGGCCGGATGGGTCACGCCCCGGCGGGGTGGCGTGGGGCCGACGACCGTGGCGATGCTCCTGGCCAACGCCGTCCGTGCCGCAGAGCGGCGGATTGCGGCAGGCTAGGCGGCCGATGACGAAGATTTCCGAGCTGCTCCAGCAGGGCACGACGTTCTCGTTCGAGTTCTTCCCGCCCAAGAACGACGCCGAGCAGGCCACCCTCGTACGCACGCTGCGCGAGCTGGAGCCTCTCCAGCCCTCCTTCGTGTCGGTGACCTACCGGGGCGGCCGGGTGTCCCGCCAGCGGACGCACGACCTGGTCGCCGGCATGATCCAGACCACCTCGCTCAACCCGATGGCCCACCTGACCTGCGTGGTCCACAGCCGGCTGGAGCTGGCCGAGATCCTCGTCGAGCTGCGCAAGGCCGGGGTCGACAACGTCCTGGCCCTGGGCGGCGACCCGCCGCCCGACGTCCAGGAGGTGGGCCACGCCGAGCTGACCCACGCCATCGAGCTGGTCGAGCTGGCCCGGGCCATCGGCGGCTTCTCGATCGGGGTGGCCGCCCACCCCGAGCTGCACCCGAACTCCAACGGCGACCGTGACCTCGACCGGCGCCATCTGGTGGCCAAGATGCAGCTGTCGGACTTCGCCATCACCCAGTTCTTCTTCCGGACCAGCGACTACCTGACGTTGGTCGACGACCTGTCCCGCCGGGGCATGCACAAGCCGGTGATCGCCGGGATCATGCCGATCACCAGCCTGTCGTCGGTACAGCGGATGGCCCAGCTGTCCGGGTGCGCGGTCCCGCCCGAGGTGGTGGCCAAGGTCGAGGAGGTGGCCGACAGCCCCGAGGACGTGCGTCGCGTCGGTGTCGAGCTGGCCACCGAGCTGTGCCGCGACCTGCTCGACAACGGCGTCCCGGGCCTGCACTTCTACACGCTGAACCGCTCGACTGCGACCCGGGAGATCTACGCCAACCTCGGCCTGGTGCCGACCTCGTAGGAGCTGCGGTTCAGCTCAGGCGGCCAACTGTCGCTGCAGCGGGGTGGGGAACCGGGGCGTGACCCGCACGTCGCCCAGCCACGCCGTCAGCCGGGCGGCCTCGGCCTCGACGGCACCGGCCGTCTCGCCGCCCACGTCCTCCAGCAGCCGGTAGACGACCTCGCCGCTCTTGCGCTGGACCCAGCCGCCGACGATCCTCCCGTCGCACCACACCGTCGGCCCGGCGTTGCCGTTGGTGTCGAACAGGGCCTTGCCGTAGTCGCCAAGGTACCAGGCCCGTTGCTGCCAGCCCATGGTCGTCGGGTCGAGGCTGGGCAGCAGGGCGACCCAGGGGCGGGGGGCGCGGGTGGGCCCGACGTCGCCGCTCAGGACGATGCCCGGCGTGCCGTGGAGATCGACCTCCTCGACGTCCAGCGCGGCCAGCGCCTTGCGGACCTGCCCGAGGGTCAGCCCCGACCACCACTTGAGGTCGGCGATCGTCGCCGGCCCGAAGGCCCGCAGCCATCGGCGGCAGAGCTCCACCCGGGCGTCGTCGGCCGACGGTGGTGTCACCGAGGCGGGCAGCCACGAGGACATGGGCGACCACCGGTACTGGCTGCTCGTCCACCGGCCCTTGGGACGGCCGCGGACGATCCGCTGCTCGGTGGCCAGGAGGAAGAGGACGCGGGTGGTCATGCCGACCGTCCCCTCCCACTTGGTGCCCTGGCCGACCAGCACCTGCCGGCCGAGTCCGGGGACCAGCTTCGACAGCTCGGCGCCCGTGGCCTCGCCTCGCATCTCGATGGCGGCGGCCGTGGCCTCCTCCAGCTCGCGCAGGTGGCGGTCGGCGTCCGGCACGCCGGCCTGTTCCAGCATCCCGAGCGTGCGGCGTCGCTCGCCGGCCATCAGGGTGTCGGTGCACGCCGCCTTCACCACCGGCACCAGCGGTACGGGCAATACGAACATCGTCCTGCGCATGCCGAGGGTGCGGACCAGGACCCGGTCGTCGTAGAGCGCCCGCTCCAAAGGCTCCACCGCGGGATGGGCCATGCGGGCCGCGGCCGACAGGAACACGGTGGCCGGGTCGGTGCTGTGCAGGGCGACCACCCCCTCGGTGACGGCGACCACGTCGTCCGTACGGGCGGAAGACGCCAGGCGGTGGCGGACGCCCAGGCGGGCCCGGCGCTCGTCGACGGTGATGCGACGCACCGTCGCACTGTGCCATGCCGGCGCGAAGATGCCTCCGCATGCAACTGGCCCAGGTGAACGTGGCGCGGGCCCGGGCGCCGCTCGACGCGCCGGCGATGGCGGGGTTCCTCAAGGCGTTCGACGGCGTGAACTGGCTGGCCGACACCAGTCCCGGCTTTGTCTGGCGCCTCCACCCCCAGCACGGGGCGGTCACCCTGGGCCGGTTGGACGGCGACGAAGTCATCGTGACCGTGTCGGTCTGGGACGACTTCGAGGCCCTGCAGCGCTACGTCTACCGCAGTGGGCACGGGCTGTTCATGCGCCAGCGGGCCCGGTGGTTCGTGCCCCTCAACGGGTTCACTACCGCCCTGTGGTGGGTCGGGGACGGGGAGCAGCCGTCGGCCGACGAGGGGCTGGCCCGCCTCCGGCACCTGCGCCTCCACGGGCCGACGCCCCACGCCTTCTCCCTCCGCCGCCAGTTCGACCCGGCCGGCGCCCCGGAGCGACGGTGAGCGAGCGGGGGACGGCGACGGCCAGCGCGGTGATGCGCTACTTCCAGGTGGAGGAGCGCGGGTCGAACGTGCGGACCGAGGTGCGGGGCGGCGTGGCCACCTTCTTCACCATGGCCTACATCGTCGTGCTGAACCCGATCATCCTGTCAGGCGTCGCCGACATCACCGGGCGGCGCCTCGACATCGGCCAGGCGGCCAGCTCCACCGCCCTGGTGGCCGCGGTGATGACCATCGCCATGGGGGTGGTCGGGCGGTACCCGTTCGCGGTCGCCGCCGGGCTGGGGCTGAACGGGGTCGTCGCCTTCCAGCTGGCCAGCCAGATGTCGTGGCCGGCGGCCATGGGCATCGTCGTCCTGGAAGGACTGCTCATCACCGCTCTCGTCCTCACGGGCGTCCGCCAGTCGGTGTTCGACGCCGTGCCCCTCGCCCTCAAGAACGCCATCGCCGTCGGCATCGGGCTGTTCATCGCCTTCATCGGCTTCGTCGACGCCGGCTTCGTCCGCCGGGTGCCGGACGCGGCCTCGTCGCCCGTTCCGGTCAGCCTGGGCGTGGGTGGCCGGCTGGTGGGCTGGCCGACGCTCGTGTTCGTGGTCGGCCTTCTGGTCACCGTCGTGTTGGTGGCACGCCGGGTGCGGGCCGCCATCCTGCTGAGCATCGTGGGCACGACGATCTTCGCCATCATCCTCAACGCCATCGTCGACGTGACCGCCCAGATCGCCCCCGGCCAGCCCTACAACCCCCGGGGCTGGAGCCTGAACGTCCCGGCCTGGCCCGGCGACGTGGTGTCCACCCCCGACCTGGGGCTGCTGGGCGAGTTCAGCCTGGGCGGGTCCTTCGCCGCGGTCGGTGTGGTCAGTGCCCTGCTCCTCGTGTTCACGCTCATGCTCGCCGACTTCTTCGACACCATGGGGACGGTCGTGGGCGTCGGCACCGAGGGCGACCTGCTCGACGAGGACGGCAAGCTGCCCGGGGTCGGCCCCGTGCTCCTGGTCGACTCGCTGGCCGCCGCCGCCGGAGGGGCGGCGTCGGCATCGTCGAATACCACGTACATCGAGTCGGCGGCGGGGGTGGCCGACGGGGCCCGCACCGGCCTGGCCAGCGTCGTCACCGGGCTGCTGTTCCTGTGCGCCCTGTTTCTCACCCCGCTGGTCGCCATCGTCCCGTACGAGGCGGCGTCACCCGCCCTGGTGGTCGTCGGCTTCCTGCTCATGACGCGGGTCAAGGACATCCCCTGGGACGACTACGCCCTGGCCATCCCGGCCTTTCTCACGATCGTCCTCATGCCGTTCACGTTCTCGATCACCAACGGGATCGGGGCCGGCTTCGTCTCCTTCGCGGTGATCAAGCTGGTGAGCGGCCGGGGCCGGGAGGTCCACCCCCTCCTGTGGGTGGTGGCCGGGCTGTTCGTCCTGTACTTCGGCATCGAGTGGGTCGAGCAGCTGACCGGCGTGACCTGACGCCCGCCCGGATAGGTTGACCGGGTGCCCGACGAGACCCTGCGCAACCTGGCCGAGGAGTACTGGGAAACCCTGCTGGAGGCCAGCCCGACGACGGCCACGCTCCTCGGCGACCACCGCTACGACGACCGGCTGGAGGACGTCTCGGCCGCCGCCGAGCAGGAGCTCCGGGGGCGGTGGCAGGCGCTGCGCGACCGGCTCTCCGGCATCGGCCGGCAGGAGCTGGAGCCCGACGACCTGGTGACCCACGGGCTGCTGGCCGCCGAACTGGACGACGCCATGGCGGCGGTCGACCAGCGCCTGATCGAGCTGCAGTCCGACCAGATGACCGGCTTCCACGTCGAGCTGCTCCAGTCGACTCCCGTCCTGGCCGCCCCCGACGCGGCCACCGCCGACATGCTGGTCGAGCGCTTCCGGCAGATCCCCCGGGGCCTCGAACAGGCCGCCGCTCGGTTCCTGGAAGGGGTGGCGCAGGGGCGGACGCCGGCCGCCATCTGCGTGTCCCGTTCGCTGAACATGGTCGAGGGGTACCTGTCGTCGCCGCTGGAGGACGACGTCTTCGCCACGGTCTCGGCGCCCGACGACTGGGACCGGGCCGCGCTACGAGCCGTGGTCGAGGAGCAGGTCCGCCCCGCCTACCGCCGGATGGCCGACACGCTGCGGGAGCGCCTGCTGCCCGTGGCCCGCGACGACGAGCACTGCGGCCTCTCATGGCTGGGCGACGACGGGGCGCACATCTACGCCACCCTCGTCTCCCAGCACACCACCCTCGACCTGCCGCCGGAGGAGATCCACCGGATCGGGATGCAGGAGGTCACCGAGAAGCTGCCGGCCGAGTACGCCGAGGTGGGCGGCCGGCTGTTCGGGCTCACCGACCCGGCTGCCGTGCTCGACCGCCTCCGCACCGACCCCGAGCTGCGGTACAAGACCGGCGACGAGATCATGGCCGACGCCCGGGAGGCGTTCGGGGCGGCCAAGGCCGCAATGGCCCAGTGGTTCGGCCGGCTGCCCCAGTCGGACTGCGCCATCGCCGAGGTGCCCGCCTTCCTGGCGCCCGACTCGCCCAGCGCCTACTACTTCCCCCCTGCCGGCGACGGGTCACGGGGCGGCACGTACTACGTGAACACCCACGCCCCCGAGGACAAGGCCCGGTACGAGACGGCGTCGATCGCCTTCCACGAGGCCATCCCCGGCCACCATCTCCAGCTGGCCATCGCCACCGAGCTGACCGACCTGCCCCGGTTCCGCCGCTTCTCCCTGGCCAACACCTCCTACGTCGAGGGTTGGGGCCTGTACTCCGAGCGCCTGGCCGAGGAGATGGGCCTCTACCGCAACGATCTCGAGCGGATGGGCATGCTGGCCGCCGACTCCATGCGGGCCTGCCGCCTCGTGGCCGACACCGGCCTGCACGCCATGGGCTGGAGCCGCCGGCAGGCCGTCGACTTCATGGCCGCCAACATGCCGGTGTCGGTCGAGGAGGTGACGGTGGAGGTCGACCGCTACATCGGCATGCCGGCCCAGGCCCTGGCCTACAAGCTCGGCCAGCGTGAGATCTTCCGCGTTCGGGACGCGGCCCGCGAACGCATGGGCCAGGGGTTCGACATCCGCGGGTTCCACGACGCCGTTCTCACGTCGGGCGCCGTCCGTCTGCCGATCCTGGGCGAGCTGGTCGACGCCTGGGTCGCCCGCACCACCGCCTGAACCGCTCACCTAGTCTTCGCAGATGCCCGAGAAGATCACGGCCGCGGCGGACGGATCGCTCAGCGTGCCCGACGAGCCGATCATTCCGTTCATCCGGGGCGACGGCACGGGCGTCGACATCTGGCCGGCCACCCAGCTGGTCCTCGACGCCGCGGTGGCCAAGCGGGGCCGGCGCATCGAGTGGGTGGAAGTGCTGGCCGGCCAGAAGGCGTTCGACGAGACCGGCGCGTGGCTCCCCGACGAGACCGTCGCCTCCTTCGAGGAGCACGTCGTCGGGATCAAGGGGCCGCTGACCACGCCGGTCGGCGGGGGCATCCGCAGCCTCAACGTCGCCCTCCGCCAGATCCTCGACCTCTACGTGTGCCTGCGGCCGGTGCGGTGGTTCACCGGCGTGCCGTCGCCCGTGAAGCACCCCGAGAAGGTCGACATGGTCATCTTCCGGGAGAACACCGAGGACGTCTACGCCGGCAAGGAGCTGGAGCAGGGAACGCCCGAGGCGGCCAAGCTGATCGACTTCTGCAAGGCCGAGTACGGCTGGGAGATCCGCCCCGACTCGGGACTGGGGCTCAAGCCGGTCTCGATCACCGGGTCGAAGCGGCTTGTCCGGGCCGCTCTGGAGTACGCGGCGCGCAAGGGCCGGAAATCGGTGACCCTCGTGCACAAGGGGAACATCCAGAAGTTCACCGAGGGCGCCTTCCGCAACTGGGGCTACGACCTGGTGCGCGAGGAGTTCGACGACGTGGCCGTCGGGTGGGACGACTGCGGGGGCAAGCCGGGCGACCGCATCCTGGTGAAGGACGTGATCGCCGACATCTTCCTCCAGCAGGTGCTGACCCGTCCGGAGGAGTTCGACGTGATCGCCACCACCAACCTCAACGGCGACTACGCCTCCGACGCCCTGGCCGCCCAGGTCGGCGGCATCGGCATCGCCCCCGGGGCCAACATCAACTACGTCACCGGCCACGGGATCTTCGAGGCCACCCACGGCACCGCGCCGAAGTACGCCGGCCAGGACAAGGTCAACCCCGGCTCCCTGCTGCTCTCGGGGGTGCTCATGCTCGAGCACCTGGGGTGGGAGGACGCGGCCGACGACGTGGTCCGGGCCCTGGAGGCGACGATCGCCGACCGCATCGTCACCTACGACTTCGCCCGCCTCACCGAGGGCGCCACCGAAGTGAAGACCTCGGAGTTCGCGGCCGCCATCGTCGAACGCCTGTGAAGGTAAGCATCGCGGGGGCCGGGTTCTACGGGTCGACGCTGGCCCAGCGGGTGGCCGAGGGCAGCTATGTCAACGAGGTGGTGCTCACCGACATCATCGAGGGAAAGCCGCAGGGCATCGCCCTCGACCTCATGCAGAGCCGGCCGCTGGCCGGTTTCCAGACCCGGGTGGTCGGTACCAACGGCTATGAGGAGACGGCCGGGTCGGACATCTGCGTGATCACCGCCGGCGTGCCCCGCAAGCCGGGGATGAGCCGGCTGGACCTGCTGGAGACCAACGCCAGGATCGTGGCCGACGTCACCCGCCGGCTGGTGGAGGCGTCGCCCGACACGGTGCTCATCGTCGTGTCCAACCCGCTCGACGAGATGACGGCCCTGGCCGCGGTCGCCTCCGAGCTGCCCAAGTCGCGGGTCATGGGCCAGGCCGGGATGCTCGACTCCGCCCGGTTCCGCCACTTCCTGGCCGAACGGCTGGAGGTCCCCACCCACGAGGTCGACGCCATGACGTTGGGCTCCCACGGGGAGACCATGGTGCCGGTGCCGTCGCTGGCGACGGTGAGCGGGCGGCCGCTGCGGGAGGTGCTGGACGAGCAGGCGATCGACGAGATCGTGCAGCGCACCCGCGACGGCGGGGCGGAGATCGTCGCCCTCCTGAAGACCGGATCGGCCTATTTCGCGCCGGCGGCGGCGGCGGAGAACATGGTCCGGGCGGTGGCCGACAACACCAAGGAAATCCAGCCGGTCAGCGCCTGGGTGCAGGGCGCCTACGGGATCGAAGGGGTGTACGTGGGCGTTCCGGTCAAGGTCGGGCGGGAGGGCGTGGAGGAGGTCATCGAGCTCGACCTGGACGACGACGAGGTCGCCGCCCTGCGCACCGCGGCCGATGCCGTGCGGGGCCGGCAGGAGGAGGCGGTCGGCCTACTCCCGTGAGCGGTCCTTCGACCGCAGCATCACGAACAGCGGGGCCACGATGAAGCCGACACCCGAGACGGGCACCAGCAGGATGGAGAACGTCCGCAGCCCGCTCGATCCCGACATGATGCTCAGGAAGAACACTCCGACGGCGGCCACGATGAGCAGGACGGGCGTCATCACCAGCATGTCCGAGGGCCGGCGGGGCACGTCCGCGTAGGGCTCGTCGCTCCAGTCCTCGGGGTCGAGCTCCTCGTCGTCGAAGTGGAGCGGCTCCCAGCCGTTGCCGGACGGCCCGGGAGGCGCCGGGCGGGCGGCCGGTGGCTCGTCCCGGTCCCGGGCCGCGTCGTACGCCTGGCGCTGGCCGGGGTCGCTGAGCACCATCCACGCCGCGTTGATGGCCGCCATCCGGGTCGGGTCGGCGCCAGGGGCGACGTCGGGATGGTGGAGGCGGGCCAGGCGTCGGTAGGCCCGCTGGATCTCCTCGCCCGAGGCGTCGGGGGCGACGCCGAGGGTGTCGTAGTGGCTGGCCATGGGGCCTCAGTAGGTGGTCGACTCGGAGACGTCGGCGAGCAGCCGGCCCATCCCGGCGAACACCTCCTGGGACGCCACCAGCGGCCCCACCGAGCCGATCACCCGCAGCCGGCCGGCGGCGAAGGCCGAGGCCGGGCTCAGCCGGCCCTGGCTGATGGAGGCGGCCGTGGCGTAGTCCGACACCAGCGTCACGTCGGTATCGGTGGCCGGCCCCGGCTCGAACGCCACCTTCCCGGCGCCCACGCGCACGGTGTACTCCACGTCGCCGTCGGGCCCCCCGGTGACCCGCTGGTGGACGGCGACGTCGGCGCCGGGCGAGGCGAATGCGGTGGCCGCCGCCATCCGCTCCAGCCACTCGGCGCTGAGGAACCTCACGGGTGCGCCCTCGCTCACACCTTCATTGTCGCCCATTACGGTCGTCGGGATGGCTGCCGAGCCGATATCGCCGAGCGACGAGCGGCGCCACCCGCCGGGACGGGGCCGGGACTGGGAGGAGTCGTGGTACCTCGACTTCGTCTCGGCCGACGGATCCCTGGCCGGGTACGTCCGCCTGGCCCTCCGTCCGGGCGAGGGTACGGCGTGGTTCTGGGCGGCCATGGTGGGAGGCGGGCCGAGGCTGGTGACGCTGCGAGACCACGAGGTCCCACCGCCGGCGGGCACCGGGCTGGAGGTCCGGGCGTCGGGGTTGTGGACCGAGCTGGTGTGCGAGACGCCGCTGGACCACTGGAGCGTGGGCATGGAGGCCTTCGGCGTGGCCGTGGACGACCCGCTCGAGGCGTGGGGGCAGGAGCGCGGGGATCCCTGCGCCATGGGCCTGGACGTGGAGTGGGAGGCCAGCGCCCCGTGCACCCCGTGGTCGGGTCCGGGGCCGCCCGGCTACGCCCAGGCCTGCGCGGTCCACGGCGACGTGCTGGTCGGCGACCGGCGGTTCGCCCTGGACGGCAGCGGGCTCCGGCTCCACCGGTGGGGCCCGGCGGGGCGGGCGGAACCGCAGGGCTGGGCGGCCGGACGGCTGGAGGACGGGACGTCGTTCGCCACGACCGGGGTCGACGTGGAGACCGACGGCCACGGACTGCTACGGGCCGCGTCCGCGGGCGACCTGAGGGGGACCGCCATGGCCCACGCCCCGGTGCTGCTCCCGGGAGCCGGCCGCCTGGCCCGGGCCCTCTGCCGCTACGAAGGGCCGGGTGGTCGTACCGGCCATGGCTGGGCCGAGTGGTTCCACCCGGCCGGGGGCTCAGCCCCGACGTAGGGAGGCGGCCACGGCCTGGAGCTCGGCGGGGGAGAGGGTGCCGCTCACATGGACGAACGCCTCGCTCCCCGGATGGGCGACGACGGTCGGCCCGATGGTCTGCACGAAGATCCGCCCGGCACCCAGGGCGCCGACCTCGACGTCGGTCCCCTGCCCAGCGTCGGTGAGGTCCGGCTCGGCCGCAGGCGGGCCTTGGCGGACGGTGACGATGTCGGTGCCGCGCACGTACACGTCGATGTGGCTGGATCCCTCGCCGGCCACCAGGTACCGGCCGCGATGGCTGAAGCCGGCAGGGACGGTGTCCAGCGCCCAGTAGCCCGGCGTGGGAGCGACGCCGCGGTCGACCTCGGTGACCTCGGCACCGCCCTGTTCGGGGGTGAGCCGCTCGCCCTCGATGGTGAACGTGGAGGGGTCGGGGGTGATGCCGGTCTGCAGCTCGATGGCGGTCAGGCGCTGGGTCAGCCGGCCCCCGGCGATGGTGACCTCCTCGAGGAGCAGGCCGGTGCCGTCGATGCAGGCGTCCACGTAGTCCGTGCCGGTGGGCGCGGTGATCCGGAGGCTCTGCAACGGCGACCCGGTCCGGTAGGCCTGGCACTCCCGGCCGAGCAGGCGGTGGCGGTCGCCGGGCACGAAGAGCCCGCGGGCCACCAGGTCGTCGAGGGTGCGCTCCAGGCGCAGGTCCCCCAGGGCGACGGTGGGGGCGTCGCCCGCCACCTGGGCGGCCCCCGAGTCGCTGTAGTTGGCGTAGAGGCCGAACGTCGACCGTCCCTCGAACCGGACGGTGCCACCGGGCGGCTCGCCCTCCCTGATGAACACCCGGCCGTCGAACGGCCGGCGGACGGTGATCTCCTCGGTCGACTCGGTCACCGTCGACCCGTCGTAGGCCTCCACCCGGTACACGGATCGGTAGGACTCCGGGACGGACGAGATGCCCAGGGGCCCGACCGCCCCGTCCACCCGCTCCGCTCGCAGGTCACGGGAGGGTCCGCCGTCGCCCCGGGTGGCCACGAAGAGAGCCCCGCCGACCACGGCCACGACCGTTCCCGCCACCAGCCCGGTCAGCCACCTGCGGCGGGCGGCGGTCCTCCGGGCGGACGCCGACCGGGCCGTGGCCAGCCGCCGCCGCCGCTCGACGTCGGCCCGTCGCCGATCCTCCCGGGTGGCAGGCCGGCGAGAGGCGCGCTTCGGTGCCATGGGAGCATCGTGGCAGGCCCGGCTGTGAGAAGCCGGTGAACGCCGGCCGGGCCGCTCGCCCTACGGCAGGTGGCGCACGTCGATGAGCGACGGGTCTGCCGGGGCCGGCGCCGGCTCGGGGGTGCGGAACTCCACCGCCTCGCGGATGGCGTTCCAGGCCGGCTGGTTGGCGGCCTGCCAGGACCAGAACGACACGCCGGCCGCACCGTGCTTCTCGGCGAAGCGCATGAACCGGAACAGCTCCTCGGGCGGCGGCACGCCCCTGCGACCACCCTCGGGCGACCCGTCGTAGGCCTGGCCGACGGGGTACACCGGCTTGTTGAACTTGGCCAGGTCCCGCAGGGCGCCGGTCACGTCGGTGTCGGGCTGGCGGTCGAGCCAGTAGACCATGGGGGCGATGGCGTCGTAGCCGGCCACGATCTCGGCGTAGGGGTGGTTGGGGCGCTCCTTGGAGGGGCGGGGGACGGTGACGATGAGCGTGTAGTCCTGCCCGGCCGCCTCCCGCAGCAGGGAGCCGTAGCGCTTGGCTGCCTCCGGGCTCAGGCGGGTCCCCTCGGCGCGGGTCTCGATGTCGGGTGAGAAGGCGTCGATCCGGTGGCCGCCGGGTGTGGTGTGGCGGATCATGGCGACGGCCCGCTGGATGTCGGCCTCGACCGGCTCGAACTTGGGGAAGTCCCAGCCGATGACCTTGATGCCGGCGGCGTGGGCCGCGGGCAGGAGCTGGTTCACGAAGGGCACGACGTTGAACCCGTCCCAGGCCGACCCCATGCGGACCCAAAGGTGGGTCAGGCCGGTGGCCTTGGCCTTGGCCACGATGGCGTTCACGTTGCCGCGCTCGGTCTTGCCCGGCTCGTAGATCCACATCCCCTTGCCGCTGGGCAGCCACTTGGTGGGGGCGACCCCTTGCTGGAGGGCGGTGGCCCCGGCGGCCGGCGCGGTGACCGGTGAGGAGCCGGCCGGCAGGTGCACGGCGGTGGCCGCCGCCTCGGTGGGAACCGCGGCCACCGGGCCCACCGGAACCGGGGCGGCCTCCTCGGCGCCGGGGACGGAGGCGGTGGCCTCGGGGACCGCGGGGGCGTCATGGCCGGCGAAGGCGGCCAGCAGGATCGCCGCGGCCAGGGCCGAGAACAGCAGCCGGTCGACCGCCATGCGAGGGCGAAGGGAAGGAAGGGCCATGGATCGTCACCTCCGCGCCGGCCTTCTCGGCTGCGACAGGTGCAGCTCCGAGCCCCAGCCCGAAAAAAGAGAAAAAAAAAGTTCCTCCCTCGGGTTTGAAGATGGTGGCGAGAGGGAAGATCCGGTGTTGCCGAGAGTATACGGCATGTTTGGCGCGCTTCCGACACGCCCCGCGCCGCGATCCCGGCGGCGCCCGGCCTACCGGTCCGGGTAGACGATGGCCCGCTTGACCTCCTGGATGGCCTCGGTGACCTTGATGCCCCGGGGGCAGGCGTCGGTGCAGTTGAACACCGTCCGGCACCGCCACACGCCGGACTGCTCGTCGAGGATGTGCAGGCGCTCGTCGCCCGCCTCGTCCCGGGAGTCGAAGATGAACCGGTGGGCGTTCACGATGGCGGCCGGGCCCACGTAGGTGTCGTTGGCCCAGTAGATCGGGCACGACGTGGTGCACGCCGCGCACAGGATGCACTTGGTGGTGTCGTCGAACCGCGCCCGTTCCTCGGGCGACTGGAGGCGCTCGCCGTCGCCCGGGTCGCCCTCGTTGACCAGCCAGGGCACGACCTTGCGGTACTGGGCGAAGAAGGCGTCCATGTCGACGACCAGATCCTTGAGGACCGGCAGGCCGCGCAGGGGCTCCACGGTGATCCTGGTCCCGACGTCCTGGACGAGCAGCACGCAGGCCAGCCGGTTGGCACCGTTGACGACCATGGCGTCGGACCCGCAGACGCCGTGGGCGCAGGAGCGACGGAAGGCCAGGCTCCCGTCCTGGTACCAGCGGACCTGGTGGAGGGCGTCGAGCACCCGGTCGGTGGGCTCGACGTCGACGCGGTACTCCTCCCAGTGGGGCTTCCTGTCCTTCTCCGGGTCGAACCGCTTGATCTTCAGCGTGACGTCCACCGTGGCCACCGTACCGGTCAGACCAGGTTTTCCCGGCGCCGGCCGCCCGGCGCCGCCGCAGGC
Source organism: Acidimicrobiales bacterium (assembly GCA_050742435.1). Lineage (GTDB taxonomy): Bacteria > Actinomycetota > Acidimicrobiia > Acidimicrobiales > AC-14 > CADCTB01. The sequence goes on from JBOGIE010000004.1 coordinate 15,472, forward strand.
GGCCCCGACGGATGGCCCCTCGGCGGCCGGAGGCCGGCAGGCAGTGGGGGGAGGTCCAGGAGGGGGGCCTGCCCCCCTCCTGCGCTCAATACTTTCTTTCCATCGGGAGGTAGGGGCCGCCGACCACCGGCTTGTAGTCGAGGCGCACGCTGCCGTCGGGCTGGCGGTGGGCCAGGCTGTGGCGCATCCAGTTGGCGTCGTCGCGCAGGGGGTGGTCGTCCCGGAAGTGGCCGCCCCGGCTCTCGGTGCGGGCGAGGGCGGCGGCGACGAGGGCCTGGGCCACGTCCAGCAGGTACCCCAGCTCCAGGGCCTCGGACAGCTCGTAGTTGAACCGCCGGCTCTGGTCGGTGACGGCGATCGACCGGTGGCGGTCACGCAGGCGGTCGATGGTGGCCGACACCGACCGCAGGCTCTCCTCGGTGCGGAAGACCGAGGCGTTGAGGGTCATCTGGTCCTGCAGCTCGGAGCGGATGTCGGCCACCCGCTCGGTGCCCGGGCCCCCGAGGAGGCCGGCGATCGTGCCCTTGACCGCGTCCTCGAACCCCGGTTCGAGCCCGGGCGGCTCCCGGTCCTGGACGAAGGCGGCCATGGCCGCACCGCCCCGTCGCCCGAAGACGACGATGTCGAGCAGGGAGTTGGTGCCCAGGCGGTTGGCCCCGTGGACCGATACGCAGGCGCACTCGCCGGCCGCGTACAGGCCGGGGGCGACGGTGTCCTCGGCATCCAGAACGACCTCGGCCGAGACGTTGGTGGGGATGCCCCCCATGGCGTAGTGAGCGGTCGGCTGGATGGGGATGAGGTCGGTCTTGGGCTCGATGCCCAGGTAGGTGCGGACGAACTCGGCGATGTCGGGCAGCTTCTCGTCGATCTGTTCCGGGGGCAGGTGGGTGAGGTCGAGGTAGAGGTGGTCCTTGTCGGGCCCGGAGCCCCGGCCCTGGCGGATCTCGGTGAGCATGGCCCGGCTGACCATGTCGCGGGGGGCCAGATCCTTCACCGTCGGGGCGTAGCGCTCCATGAAGCGCTCGCCCTCCTCGTTGCGGAGGATGCCGCCCTCGCCCCGGGCCGCCTCCGACAGGAGGATGCCGAGCTTGTTGATGCCCGTGGGATGGAACTGGAAGAACTCCATGTCCTCCAGCGGCACGCCCCGCCGCCAGACGAGGCCGGGTCCGTCACCGGTGAGCGTGTGGGCGTTCGACGACACCTTGAAGATGCGCCCGAACCCGCCGGTGGCGAAGAGGGCGGCGGTGCACTCGAAGACGTGGACGTCGCCGGTGGCCAGCTCGTGGGCGACGACGCCGGCCACGCCCCGACGGGGGTTGCCGTCGACGAAAGCGATGTCGAGCACCTGGAACTCGTCGAAGAAGGCCACCCCCCGGGCCACGCACTGCTGGTAGAGGGTCTGGAGGATCATGTGCCCGGTGCGGTCGGCGGCGTAGCAGGCCCGCTTGACCGGGGCCTCGCCGTGGTTGCGGGTGTGGCCGCCGAACCGGCGCTGGTCGATGCGGCCATCGGGCGTGCGGTTGAACGGCAGCCCGAAGTGCTCCAGCTCGATGACGGCGTCGACCGCCTCCCGGCACATGATCTCGGCCGCCGGCTGGTCGACCAGGTAGTCGCCCCCCTTGACGGTGTCGAAGGCGTGCCACTCCCAGGAGTCCTCCTCGACGTTGGCCAGGGCCGCGCACATGCCCCCCTGGGCCGCGCCGGTGTGCGAGCGGGTTGGGTACAGCTTGGAGATCACCGCCGTCCGGCACTTGCCCGCCGTCTCGATGGCGGCCCGCAGTCCGGCCCCCCCGGCGCCCACGATCACCGCGTCGAACCGGTGCCGGTGGATGTCCATCTCAGTATCCTGGCGCGTACGGGGGAAGCGGGAGGTCGTAGGGCGACGGACGGTCAGGTCCGGGTCAGGGGGCCCTGCAGGACGGCGTCGACCTCCACGCGCCCGGCGACGGGATTCAGCTTCACCGTGTAGGGCCCCTCGCCGAACTGGATGCCGCCGGCCGGCTGGAGCGTGGTCTGGTCGCGGACCTGGAGCTGACCGGTGGCGACGACCTTGCCGGGACCGGTCACCTCCAGCGGGGCGGACGGGACCTTGATCACCACGCCGCCGTGGGCGCTGATGACGGTGCGGGCGTCGGCGGTGAACTCCACCGAGTCCCTGGGGGTGGCCACGCCGGTGGCGCCTACGGCCACCGGCGCCGCCGCCCGGTAGGTGCCGGGCTTGAGCGCCCGCGCCGCGCCGTCGACCGTCCAGCTGATGCCGGAGGCCTCGACGTCGACCTTGGACCCGCCCACGTCGATCGTGCCGCCGGTGGCGGTGATAGGCAGCGGTGTCCCGCCGCCCCAAACGATCGACGTGCGCCGCCCGCTCACGAGGGCGTTCTCGATCGTGGCCCGCCCCACCCCCCGCTCCAGGGCGGTGAGGGTGAACGGGGTGGAGATGACGGCGGCCGTGCCCTGGGCCCCCTCGGCGGTGAGCCGGTCGACGGTGCCCCTGACGAAGAACTGGCCGGGGGCGGGCGGGGGGCCGATGTCCACGGTGGTGGTGGTGGTCTCGCTGGCCGACCCCCCCTTGAACCGGTCGAGCGCCGTCGTGTTGTCGGCGACGACGCGAATGCCCACGGCCAGGACGAGGGCGGAGACGACCAGGGCGGCGAAATAGGCGATGACCCGTTGCATTGGGGCCAAGGGTACGGTGGCCGGGATGTCCAACGTTGTCTTCGGGCACGCAGGCCGGCCTGCGACCCTCGGCCAGCTCCGCGAGTCCGGCTGGCGATCCCTCCCCGTCAAGGAAGAGGTGCAGCGCAACGTGGCCGCCCGGATCGCCGCCGGCCAGCCGGTCGTGAGCGGGGTGGTCGGCTACGAGGACACCGTCCTCCCCCAGCTCGAGAACGCCCTGCTGGCCGGGCACGACGTCATCTTCCTGGGCGAGCGCGGCCAGGCCAAGACCCGCATCATCCGGTCGCTCATAGAGCTCCTGGACGAGTGGATGCCGGCGGTCGCCGGGTCGGAGATCAACGACGACCCGTACCACCCGGTCTCCCGCCACGCCCGCGACCTGGTCCGGGACCACGGTGAGGACACGCCGGTCGAGTGGGTCCACCGCTCCACCCGCTTCGGGGAGAAGCTGGCCACGCCCGACACGTCCATCGCCGACCTGATCGGCGAGGTGGACCCGATCAAGGTGGCCGAGGGCCGGTACCTGTCCGACGAGCTGACCCTGCACTACGGGCTCGTGCCGAGGACGAATCGGGGCATCTTCGCCATCAACGAGCTGCCCGACCTGGCCGAGCGCATCCAGGTCGGCCTGCTCAACGTGCTGGAGGAACGCGACATCCAGGTGCGGGGTTACAAGATCCGCCTGCCCCTCGACCTCATGCTGGTCGCCTCGGCCAACCCCGAGGACTACACCAACCGGGGGCGCATCATCACCCCGCTCAAGGACCGGTTCGGGGCCCAGATCCGCACCCACTACCCCCTCGACACCGACCTGGAGCTGGCCGTCGTCCACCAGGAGGCCCGTCCCCTGGACGCGTCCACCGTGGGGGTTCCCGACCTGCGGGTCGAGGTCCCCGAACACATGGCCGAGATCGTGGCCACGGTGAGCCACGAGGCCCGCCGCAGCCCCCACGTCAACCAGCGCTCGGGCGTGTCGGTGCGCCTCAGCATCGCCAACTACGAGACCGTGGTGGCCAACGCCACCCGCCGGGCGCTGCGCCTGGGCGAGACGGTCGTGGTGCCCAGGGTGAGCGACCTGGAAGCCATCCCCGCGTCGACCGCCGGCAAGGTCGAGATCGAGACCCTGGACGAGGGCGACGACGGGGCCGTCCTCGATCGCATCGTGAAGTCCTCCGTCCTGGGCGTCTTCCGCCGGCACTGCCCGATGGAGACCCTGCGCGACGTCCTGGCCGAGTTCGACGGGGGGACGGTCATCCACACCGGCGACGATGTGGCCTCCACCGACTACGTGGGCGCCCTCGCCGGCCTCCCCGCCCTGCGGGCCGCGGCCCTGCCCCTGGCCGGCAGCGAGAGCCCCGCGGCCCTGGCCAGCGCGGTCGAGTTCGTCCTCGAGGGCCTCCACCTCTCCCGTCGCCTCAACAAGGACGCCTCCGGGGCCCGGGCCGCGTACCGGGGACGGGGATGACCGCCACCGGTTCTGGCTGCAGTTGCCCGCCGTATGCGCCGGTAACTGCAGCCAGAACGGAGGGGTAGGGCCGTGCCGGCCCGCTTCTCGTACTCGCGTTGGGACGGGACGCAGACCGGGTTCGACCTCGACGCCGAGGAGGTGCTGGCCCAGGCCACCGACGACCTCGTCTACCACGGCGACGTGAACGCCGCCCTGCGGCGCATGCTCCAGGAGGGGCTCAAGGACCGCATGGGGGAGCGGATCGCCGGGCTGCGGGAGCTGCTGGAGCGGCTGCGCCAGCGTCGCCAGGCGGAGCTGGCCAACCACGACCTGGGCGGGGTGTACGACGACATCGCCGACGAGCTGCGGGAGGTGGTCGGCGAGGAGCGGGCGGCCCTGGACGCGCTGGAGGAGGCGGCCCGCCAGTCGGGCGACCAGCGGCGCGAGGAGGTGGTCAGCGCGGCCATGACCGAGCGCCGCATGCACCTCGACCTGCTCCCGCCCGACCTGGCCGGGCAGGTGCGGTCGCTGTCGGAGTACGACTTCGCCTCGGGTGAGGCCCGCCAGCGGTTCGAGGACCTCATGGACCGGCTGCGCCAGGAGCTGCTGCAGGCCCAGCTCAGCCAGATGTCGGAGGCCATGGCCAACATGACCCCCGAGCAGATGGCCCGGCTCAAGGACATGCTGGCCGCCCTCAACACCATGCTCGACCGGCGGGCGGCGGGGGAGGACCCGCAGTTCGAGCAGTTCATGGAGCAGTACGGGGACTTCTTCCCGGGCAACCCCCAGACGCTCGACGAGCTGCTCGAGCAGATGGCCCGGCAGATGGCGGCCATGCAGCAGTTCCTGAACTCGCTCTCGCCCGAGCAGCGGGCCCAGCTCCAGGCCCTGTCCGACCAGCTGCTGGACGACATGGACCTGCGCTGGCAGATGGAGCAGCTCGGCCAGCACCTGCGGTCGGCCATGCCCCAGGCCGGCTGGGGCGACAGCTGGCAGACGAGCGGGTCGGGCCCCATGGGCATGGGGGAGGCCACCCAGCTCATGGACCGGCTGAGCTCCATGGACCAGCTGGAGAACCTGCTCCGGTCGGCCGGCTCCCCGGGCGCCCTGGCCGAGGCCGACATGGAGGTGGCCGCCGACCTGCTGGGCCCCGAGGCGGCCCGCAGCCTTGAACGGCTGGCCGAGCTGACCAGGATGCTGGAGGAAGCGGGGCTGATCGAGCTGCGGGAGGGTCGTCTGGAGCTGACGCCCCGTGGCCTGCGGGCGGTGGGCCAGCGGGCCCTGTCCGACCTGTTCGCCCGCCTGTCCAAGGACCGCCTCGCCCGGCACCAGGCCGAGCGCGAGGGACCGGGGCACGAGCGCACCTACGACTCCAAGCCGTACGAGTTCGGCGACCCCTTCCACCTCGACATCGAGCGCACGATCCGCAATGCCATCGGCCGCACGGGCGGGGGCACGCCCGTGGCGCTCGATCCCGAGGACTTCGCCGTCGAGCGCACGGAGGTGCTCACCCGGACCAGCACCGTCCTGCTGCTCGACCTGTCGCTCTCCATGCCCATGCGGGACAACTTCCTGGCCGCCAAGAAGGTCGCCCTGGCCCTGCACGCCCTGATCAGCAGCCAGTACCCGCGGGACTACCTGGGCATCGTGGGCTTCAGCCAGGTGGCCCGTCCGCTGCGCCCCGAGCAGCTGCCCGAGGTCTCCTGGGACTTCGTCATGGGGACGAACATGCAGCACGCCCTCCTCCTGGCCCGCCGCCAGCTGGCCCGCCAGTCGGGCACCAGGCAGATCGTGATGATCACCGACGGGGAGCCCACCGCCCACCTGGAGAGCGATGGCGGCGTGTTCGTGAACTACCCGCCCGTACGGGAGACGGTGCGAGCCACGCTGGCCGAGGTGGCCCGCTGCACGGCCGAGGGCATCCGCATCAACACCTTCATGCTCGACGCCACCGACCACCTCCAGGCCTTCGTCGAACGTATGACCCGCATGAACAAGGGCCGGGCCTTCTTCACCACGCCCGAGACCCTCGGCAGCTACGTCCTCGTCGACTTCCTCGAGCACAAGCGGGCCCAGCGGGGCGACCGCCACCGCGACCGCCGCCGCCCGGCCTGAGCCGGGCGCTTTTGTCGTCCTGGCTACCGTGGCGGTAGTCCAGCGGACAAAGACCCTCAGCCGCCGGCCAGTCGCTCCTCGTAGAGGCGGCGGGTGCGGTCGTCGAAGGCGACGAGCCTGACCAGCTCCACCGACGTGGGCGTGGAGCCGATGGTGTCGACGGCGACGGTGGCCGCCTCCTCGGCCGGGTAGCCGTAGATCCCCGTGGAGATGGCCGGGAAGGCCACCGAGCGGGCACCCAGCTCGTCGGCCACCTCCAGGCTGCGCCGGTAGCAGGAGGCCAGCAGCTCGGCTTCGCCCGAGTCGCCGCCCCGCCACACCGGGCCGACCGTGTGGATGACCCAGCGGGCCGGCAGGCGGAAGCCGGGTGTGGCCTTGGCCTCGCCGGTGGGGCAGCCGGCGAGAGGCCGGCAGGCCTCCACCAGCTCGGGGCCGGCGGCCCGGTGGATGGCCCCGTCGACCCCGCCGCCTCCCAGCAGCGAGCTGTTGGCGGCGTTGACGATGGCGTCCACCGCCTCGGTCGTGATGTCGCCCTGTACCACTTCCAGCCGCATTTGTCGCGGATCGTACGCCCTCGGGCTTGCGCTCGGCGGGGAGAGGGGTCATGATCACAGAGTTGTAATTACAAGGGTGGCAGCCGCCGCACGACAAGCACCTGAGGGGAGGCGGCCGATGGAGCAGAGACGGGGACACCGTTTCGACCTCGGGGACCGCAGCTGGCAAGGGCAGGCCAACTGTCTGGGGGTGGACCCCGACCTGTTCTTCCCGGAGCGGGGGGCGTCCACCCGGGAGGCCAAGGGGGTGTGCCGGGGCTGCGTCGTCCGTGAGGAATGCCTGGAGTACGCCCTGATCAACGGCGAGAAGTTCGGCATCTGGGGCGGCCTGAGCGAGCGCGAGCGCCGCCGCATCCGCCGCCAGCGGACCCTGGCCCGCCAGGCCGACGGCGCGGCGTCGGCCTAAGGCTTCCCCGCCCCCCCGGCGGCGTCCGGGAGCGATCCACGACTCGCTCCCGGCCGCCGGCCTGGGAGGGGCCCGGGCAGGGTGCGGTCGGGGTGGAGGTCGAGTTCGGCCCACCGGCCGGCGGGCACCCGATCGAGGACGGCGGCCGGGATGAGGCCGACCAGCTCGGCCCGGGCCACGCCGGCCCGGGCGGCCACGGCGTCGTGGGCCTCGGCCGGCCCCACGCGGAGCGGGTCGACCAGGTTCATCGACACCTGGGCCCGGCCACCCACGTCGAGGCCGAGGGCCCGCAGCGCCGGTCCCCGGATCTCCCGGGCGATGCGCCGGGCGGTGGCCACGTCGACCCCCTCGGCTAGCCACACGTTGTAGGCCACCAGCACCGGCCGGGCGCCCGCGCAGACGGCCCCGGCGGTCGGGTGGGCCACCGGGCCGCCCGAGTCGGGGGCCAGCCCGGTGAAGGCGTGGCGGCGGACGTCGGGGAGGGTGCGCTCGGGGCCGTAGAGGAAACAGGGGACGCCCAGCTCCTGGCCGGCCCAGGCCGCGAACCGGTCGCGGGCGACGAGGGCGTCGTCCATCGAGGAGCCGTCCAGGGGCACGAAGGGGACGACGTCGACCGCACCCAGCCGGGGGTGGACGCCGACGTGCAGGCGCAGGTCGATCCGGCGCACCCCCTCGGTGGCCACGGCGCGGGCGGCGTCCTCCACCCCGGGCCCCCACAGGGTGAGGACGCAGCGGTTGTGGTGGGGGTCGGCGTGGACGTCGAGCAGGCTGGCACCGGCGGCGGCGCAGAGCGCGTCGATGACCGCGCCGTCGCGGCCCTCGCTCAGGTTCATGACGCACTCCAGCACGGCGCTCCTAGGATCCCACGGTGGACCTCGGCCTCGCCCTGCCGCAGTACGACTTCTCGGTCCCCCGGGAGTCGCCCCTGCGGTGGGAGACGCTGCTCGGCTGGGCCCTGCGGGCCGAGGCGCTGGGGTTCGACTCGGTGTGGCTGTCGGACCATCTCTTCCTCGACATCAGCCGCTACGGCGCCCCGACCGGCGACCACGGCTGTCTCGACCCCCTGGTGGCCCTGGCCGCCATCGCCCGGCGGACGACCACGGTGCGCGTGGGCACCCTGGTTCTGGCCGCCCCCCTGCGGCCGGCCACGGTGCTGGCCAAGGCCCTGTCCACCCTCGACGTCGTCTCGGGCGGTCGGCTGACCGTCGGCATGGGCGCCGGCTGGTACGAGCCGGAGCTGGCCGCAACCGGCATCCTCGAGGAGCGGCCCGGGGTCCGGCTGGCCCGCCTGGCCGAGTCGGTCCAGGTGCTCCGGGGCATGTTCGGCGGCGGGCCGTTCACCTTCGAAGGCGAGTACGAGCGGGCCGACCAGGCCCGTTGCCTGCCCCGTCCCGTGCAGCGGCCGTCACCCCCGATCTGGGTCGGGGGGAAGGGCGAGCGGCTGGTCACGCTGGCCGGCCGGTACGCCGACGGCTGGAACACGGCGTGGATCTGGACGCCCGAGCAGTGGCTGGAGCGGGCCAAGGTGCTCGACGTGGCCTGTGAGCGGGCCGGTCGCGACCCGGCGTCGGTCGCCCGGTCGGTGGGGCTCTACGCCCTCGCCGGCGAGGACGAGGCCGACCTCGCCCGCCGGTTCCGGCGGCTGCAGGAGCTGTCCCCCCCGGGCGTGCTCGACCACGTCGACCTGGGGCGGTGGCGGCAGGGGCGACTGGTCGGCACGATCGAGCAGGTGGGCGACCAGGTGCGCCGGTGGGAGTCGTTGGGGGTGTCGAGCATCGTCCTCACCGCCGGCGCCGTGCCGTTCGCGCTGCCCAGCGCCGACGACGTGGAGTTGCTTGCCGAGGCCTGTAGGGTGTGAACCATGGGTGGCATCGGAGCACCGGAACTGATCATCATCCTGCTCGTCATCCTCCTGCTGTTCGGGTCCACCAAGCTGCCGAAGCTGGCCAAGTCGCTCGGCGAGGCGCAGAAGGAGTTCAAGAAGGGCGTGGCCGATGTCGATTCGCCGCCGCCGGCCAAGCCGGCGGCCGACGAGAAGGTCACCATGACCAAGGCCGAGCTCGACGCCATGCTGGCCGAGCGGGAGGCCCAGGCCCGCAAAGACGCGCCACCCTCCGTCTAAAGAGGGAACCCGGCGGCTCCGGCCGTCGTTCTCGTGTCGGGTAGTGGGGTTCCCACCTGGGAGGATGTCGCTCGCAACCACGGGCGGTTCCTCTACACGGTGGCCTACCGCCTGACCGGTAATCACGACGACGCGCAGGATCTGGTGCAGGAAGTGCTTCTCAGGGTTCGAAAGGGCCTCGAGACCTACCAGCCAGGGTCTCTGGAAGGGTGGTTGAGCCGCATCACCACCAATACGTTCCTCGACGAGGCGAGACGCCGGCGCCGCCGGCCTCTCGACCTGCTCCCCGAGGAGCCCGACCGCGTCGTGCCGCCCAGCCCGGGTGCCGACGTGGCCCTGGCTGCCGACGTCCTGCCGGACGACGTCCAGGACGCCCTGCGCCGCCTGCCCGACGAGTACCGTGCCGCCGTCGTGATGTGCGATGTGGTCGGTCTGTCCTATCAGGAGATCAGCGAGTCCCTGGGGGTGCCCGTCGGCACCGTGCGCAGCCGCATCCACCGCGGCCGGTCCCTCCTGCGGAGGGCGCTGGCATGAGCGGCGGCGTGGGGTTCGGGGCCGGCCGGGGCTTCGGTGGCGCCGACCATCTGGGCGACGCCCTGAGCGCCTGGCTCGACGGCGAGCTGCCGGCCGCCCAGCAGGAGGTGGTGCGGGCCCACCTGGACGGCTGCCCGGGGTGCGCCGAGGAGCTGGCCGCAGTCGACCAGGCCCGCAGCTGGGTGCGGTCCCTGCCGCCGGTCGAGGCGCCGTTCGGCTTCTACGAACGGATGCTGCTCGACCGCGGCCAGACCGCGGCGGCCATGGGCGTCCGGCCGAGCGTCCGGCGCCGGGCCGGCCTGGCCGCCCTGGGCGCGGC
>JBOGIE010000005.1:0-5795 GCA_050742435.1 Acidimicrobiales bacterium
ACGCGTGGAACAAGACCACGCTGCCCAAGCCCAGCGGCACGAACTTCCGCGACAAGTACACCTGGTCGACCGCCCCGAGGTGGGACCGCCAGGTCGTGGAGACCGGGGCCTACGGCCAGCTGTGGGGGACCGCGCTGCGCGGTGACTACGCCGACAACCCGTTCTGCGAGGCGACCGGTGACGGCCTCCTGCTCACCCTGCCCCGCCACGCCCTCCCGGAGACCGAGCTGTTCTGGCCCCTGCCCCGCACCCTCAACGCCCTGGAGCGCAACCGGGGCCGGGCGTACGCCATGGCCTTCGTGGCGACGGTCGGCATGAACTGCCTGCTCAAGGCCTTCGAGTACTGGCGCAAGGGCGACACCAAGGTCCACACCCCGTTCAAGATCCCCCGCGACGAGCGGGTGGCGGTGGGCTTCTGGGAGGCCAGCCGCGGCTACCTGGTGCACCACATCGTGATGGACAAGGGCAAGATCGTGAACTACCAGATCAACACCCCGTCCACCATCAACGCCTCGCCCACCGATCCGTTCGGGGCCATGGGCCCCTACGAGCAGGCGGTGGTGGACACGCCCATCCTGGAGTCGGTGCCCGACGACCAGGTGAAGGGCGTGGACGTCCTGCGGGCCATCCGCAGCTTCGACCCCTGCATGCCCTGCACCACGCACATGGACACGGGACGGGGCGTCATCAGCCGGGAGATCAACTCCTGCGGGTGCACGCTGGAATGACCTCCTCCGGAACGCCCACGCAGTGCCGTGCCCTGGTCGCCGGTTTCGGGCGTCCGGGCATGCGGGACCTCGACTTCGGCCGCCAGCTCGTCGACTTCCTCCAGCAGATGGAGTGGCCCGACGGGGTGGTGGTCGAGGACCTGTCCTGCGCCGTCCCCCTCGTCCTGCACCGCCTCCAGGAGCTGCGGCCGGCCAAGGTCGTGCTCGTGGGGGCGGTGGCCCGGGGCCTCGACGCCCCTGCCTCCCTCCGCCGCTACCAGGTGACGACTACGCCACCGTCGCCCATCGACGTCCACCGGGGCCTCGAGGAGTCGGTGAACGGCCTGATCGACCTCGACCACACCCTGGCCGTGGCCCGCCACTGGGGCGGCCTACCGGTCGACACCGTCGTCATCGAGGTCGAGCCGGCCGAGGCGTCCTTCGGTCTGGGGTTCAGCGAGGAGCTGGCCGCCTGCATCGACCCCATCCTCGACCTGGTCCGCGAGGAGCTGGCCGGCATCGTCGGCCGGGCCGCCCGCCCGCCGGACCTCGACGTGCGCGAGCTGACGCCCGCACCACCGGATCGGCGTCCGACGGCGACGGTCCGGTCCCAGGATCCCAACAGCCCGAGCCCGGCCATGACGGAGCTGCTGGGCTACGCCAAGGACCACGCCCAGGCCCGGCTGCAGTCCCACCGGGCCCCGGCCCTCGTCGAGCAGATGTCGTCCGACGTCCCGGGCGTGACGCTCGCCGGAAAGGTCCGGCCGTGGGGCGTGTTCGTGGAGAGCGGGGGCGACTGGTTCGACGCCCTGCCGCTGGCCGACGGCCGCCTGGGCGTGGTGGTCGGGAACGTGGACGGTCGTGGCGTGGAGGTGGCCGCGGCCATGAGCGACCTGCGGGCCGCGGTGCGGGCCTACGCCGTCATGGACGGCGTGTCGCCGGCCCGGCTGCTGGGCCAGCTCGACCGCCTGGCCGACACCACGGGCCTGGGACGCGGCGCCCGCGTCCTCTACCTGGTCGTCGACCCGGCCACGGGCGACGTGGTCTTCACCAACGCCGGCGGCTGCCCTCCGCTCGTGCTGGAGAGCGGGGGCTCCGCCGGCCACTACCTGTACGCCGGCCGCTCCGCCCAGATCGGCGCCTCGTCGGCGACCGACCGACCCCAGGCCACCCTGCGCCTGACCCATGGCGCGACCGTCCTCCTGTTCACCGACGGCCTGGTCGAGAGCCGGACCGTCCCGCGGGCGGCGGGGCTTGAGCGCCTGCGGCGGGCGGTCGCCGGAGGCCCGGGTGAGCTCGACGAGCTGTGCGAGCACGTCCTGGGCGCCTGCACCGCCGACATGCGCCGGGACGACGACATCTGTCTGCTCGGGCTCCGCCTTGGTCCTGGCGGGGCGGTGCGTCAGGCGGCCACGGGAACGAGCGTCGGCAACCCCAGGCAGGCCGAGACCGCGGCTCGCGGATCGGCGGCCAGCCTGTCGACGAAGCCTCGCTGGTAGGCCTCGGAGGCCTGCCGGCCCACCCACCGGCGCAGCCCCGGGATCGGGGGGACGTCGACCGAGCCGGCGATCCCCCGCCCGAGCCCTTCGAGGCGCCGGGTCAGCTCCTGCCCCTCCCCGAGCGCCTCGCTCACCGCCACGCCGACGGTGGTGCCGTTGGAGCCGACGATGGGGGAGTCCCAGAGGGTCTCGAAGTCGGAGGCCTGCCAGTTCTGCGGCGGGTTGTCCGGGGACAGCCGCGGGATGCGAGCCTCGGCCAGGAAGAGGCCGGAGGCGGCGCCGGTACGGTCGCGGACCGCCTGGTACAGGCCTCCGGCACCGGCCCCGCGGCCGCCGGCCCCCAGCTCGAACGCCACCTCCACGTCGTCGATCCCGGCCCGGACGGCGTCGAGGGCCAGGTGGGCGGTGTCGCCCTGGTCGAGGCACCCGTCGCCGAAAAGCCAGCCGCCCCCTTCGACGGCTAGCCCGTGGACGTTGTCCCAGTCGTGGAACACCTTGGCCAGCAGGTCCCCCAGGGAGATGCGGGGGTAGGCCGCGGTGCGCCGCTCGATGGCCGCGGCGGTGCGCTGGTGCAGTGTGTCCCGGGGCAGCAGGCGGAGCGGCACGGCCTGGGCCCGGAGGGCGGCCACCGTGTCGGTGCCGACCTTGGCCCGCAGCCCGTCCCAGAAGCCGGGATAGCGGACCTGCCAGAACTCCCGCATGGCGGCCACGGGCGTGCGCAGGTGGCCGGCGGCGAAGGCGTCGGTGAGGTAGTGCAGGGCGGCCGCCTCGCGGGCCATGGCGCGGGACAGGTCGCCACCCTCCAGGCCAAGGCGCCATGCCTCGTCGAGAGCCCGCTCGTGGAGACGGCGGTAGGCGTGTGGTGCGGCGCCGAAGGCCGAGGGCGGCCGGTCGTGGGCGGTGGCCGTCCCTCGCGGCCCCGGGTGGACGAAGTGGTCGTCGTTGGAGGCGCCGAGGGCGAGGAACCGGTCCCGCACCCGCCGTTCCACCTCGGACTCGCCGTCGCCGCCGACGAAGTCGAAGCCGTCGAACTGCCCGCCCGCGCCGAAGCGGGGGTCGGACTCGCCCTGGTCGGAGGCCATCACCTGCAGCGCGCAGATCACCTCGTCACGGGTGCCGGGCCTCTCGCCGCGGCCCCCGGGGACGGCGGCGACGGTGAACAGCCCGTCGGAGGCCAGCGCCTCGGCGCGGGATGCGTCACCCGCCGCGGCCAGCACCCGGAAGCCGTCGGCCACGAAGTAGTCCCCACTCAGGGCCACCACGTCGCCGAAGGTCACCATGAGCTGTGACTCCAGGCCGTCGCCGCCCAGGTTGACGGCCGCCGCGCCGGTGGCTCCGTCGCCCAGCGCCCGGTGCTCCTGGGCCTTCATGACTTCTGCCCGGGGAACACGTCGACCTCCGACTTGTGCCAGACCGGGTGGTCGCCGGAGGTCTCCACGTTGAAGCCGTAGTCGTAGGCGATCGAACCGCCGATGCTGCCGCCGATCACGGTGAGGGCGGCGGCGGCCAGGCTGAGGGCCAGCACCACGCCGCCGGTGTGGGTGTCGTCGTTGCCGGCCAGCCACCGCAGGGCGATGTTGACGAGGACCAGGACGGTGACGGTGATCATCGTCCAGGCATGGGCGTTGATCGTGCGGCGGGCCTGGGTGCCCTTCTCGCTCGACTTCCGCCAATCCCAATAGCCGGTAAGGGCGGCCAGGAGCGACACGATCGCCCCCCCGATGATCGTGAACGTGCCGGCGCGGTAGAAGTCGCGCGCCCACTCCTGGTCCTGGCCCAGGAAGGAGATCACGTCGAACGCCGCTACCAGCATGAACGCACCGACCGGGATGTCGGTGAGGGGCGGGTGGGACGGTTTCCCGGCCCATCCCCGCAGCCCCTTGAACTTGCGGCCCTTGAGGGTAAGGGCGGGACGGAAGGAGAGCATTCGCATGTCAGGCCTTCTTTCGTCGGGGGGCGACCAGGACGCAGCACGCGCCGGCCACGGGGGTGTCGGAGCGAGCCTCGAGGTCGGCGGCGCCCATGCCGTCGACCACCCCCTCCAGCAGGGACAGATTCATGCCGCACACCAGCTGGCGATGGCGCTCGGACAGGACGTGGAACGGGCAGTTGCCCAGACGCACCGCCTGCCCGTCACGCCGGGGCTGGTAGCCGTGGCGCTCGAGGACCGTGGTGAGCGCGGCCAGCCGCCGCTCTCGGCTGGCCCGGGGCCCGAGGCCGGCGCGCACCTCCTCACCCAGCGCCACGCCGTGGCGATGGGCGACCTCGGTCACCGACGTGCGCACCGGGACGTCGCCGGCCACCTCGACCGCCTCGGCCAGCAGCTCGGCGGCCAGGTCGTACTGGCGAGGAGGGAGGCTCACCGCGTGCTCGACCTCGGCCCGCCGGTAGAGCTTGGCCGGGCGGCCGGCGCCGGGCCCGCTACGCCCGGTGAGGCGGCGGAACGTCGCCTCCAGCAGGCCCGCCTCCACCAGCTTGTCGAGGTGGAAGGCGGCCAGGGTGCGCTGCACGCCGACGGCTGCGGCGGCCTCGTCCCGGCCCACCTCCTCCCGCTGGCTGACCACGTACAGGTACAGCGATCGCCGCAGGGGCTCCTGCAGGGCACCGATGGCCTCCAGCCGCTCGTCCAGCGGCGCCGGTGGCACGCGGTCGCTCATCGGAAGTGAATCTCTATTGCGAGCACAAGTGCAGTTTAGAGCGGTCCGCGCCGATTGGCAACCCTCTGTCTTGACGCTGGACCCCGGGCCGCACGACGATCGAGCCGGGCTGGACCGGACAGAGGAGTGGGCATGGTGGAGACACGAGCTGGTCGTCGGGCCGCGGTGACGTGGGCCACCGTCGTGGCCGCGGTCACCGTGGCGTTGGGCCTGCCGAGCCCGGCCCTGGCCGTGGAGGGCACCTGGGAGCCGACCGGCTCGCTGAACGTGCCCCGGCTCCAGACCACGGCGACGCTCCTCGACAACGGCCGCGTGCTGGTGGCCGGCGGGCGGAACTTCGCGTTCAGCGACGCCCTGGCGAGCGCCGAGCTGTACAACCCGGTCACTGAGGCCTTCACCGTCACCGGGTCGATGGCCGACGGCCGGTGGAGCCATACCGCCACCCGGCTTCCCAACGGCAAGGTCCTGGTGGCCGGAGGGTTCACCGACCCGGCGACGAGCCTCAACGCCCAGCCCGTGCTGGACACGGCCGAGCTGTACGATCCGGCCACCGGCACCTGGTCGCCGACCGCCTCGATGACCACCCGCCGGGCCCTGCACGTAGCCCAACTGCTGCCCAACGGCAAGGTCCTCGTCGCGGGCGGGCGCACCTGCAACGCCCCGCCGCCCACCGCCTGCAACTTCAGCTTCACCACCAACAGCGCCGAGGTCTACGACCCGGCCACCGGCGCCTGGACGCCGGCCGCCCCCATGACCAACCCCCGCCACACCACCTCCGCCGTCCTCCTGGGCAACGGGCGGGTGCTCGTGCCCGCCGGCTTCCCCGGAGGCCAGAACACCGCGGAGACCTACAACCCGGCCACCAACGCGTGGACGCCCACGGGGCCGCTCGCCGTCAACCGGGCCCGGCAGGGGGCGATGCTGCTGCCCGA
>JBOGIE010000005.1:5895-23441 GCA_050742435.1 Acidimicrobiales bacterium
TGGGCCAGGTGACCCTGAGCGGGAACCACTCCGTCGAGCTCGACACCAACCGGGTCGACGGCAGCGTGTCGGTCGCTTCGACCTCGGGCACCCCCCTGGCCGCCATCGTCGCCGCCAACCAGATCACCGGCAGCCTGGACTGCACCGGGAACATCCCGCCGCCCACCAACGAGGGCCGGCCCAACCAGGTGCTCGGGGCCAGGACGGGGGAGTGCGCCCCGCTGTAAGGCCGGGCCCGGTCGCTCTAGCGCACGAGAGGCTTGTACTTGATGCGGTGGGGCTGGTCGGCGGCCGCCCCCAGCTCCTTGTGCCGCCACACCTCGTAGTCGGCGAAGTTGCCCTCGAACCAGCGGACCTGGCTCTCGCCCTCGAAGGCCAGGACGTGGGTGCAGATCCGGTCCAGGAACCACCGGTCGTGGCTGATGACCACCGCGCAACCCGGAAAGGCCACCAGGCCGTCCTCCAGCGCCCGCAGCGTGTCGACGTCGAGGTCGTTCGAGGGCTCGTCGAGCAGGAGCACGTTGCCGCCCCGCCGCAGCATCTTGGCCAGGTGGACCCGGTTGCGCTCACCGCCTGAGGCCAGGCCGACGGGCTTCTGCTGGTCGGAGCCGGTGAAGTTGAACGACGCCACGTAGGCCCGGCCGTTGACCTCCCGGTTGCCGATCTTGAACAGCTCCTCCCCTCCGGTGATCTCCTCGTAGATCGTCTTCTCGGCATCGAGGGCGTCGCGGCTCTGGTCCACGTAGGCCAGCTCGACGGTGGGGCCGATCTTCACCGTCCCGCTGTCGGGCTTCTCCTCGCCGGTGATGATCCGGAACAGCGTGGTCTTGCCCGCGCCGTTGGGACCGATGACGCCCACGATGCCCGCCGGTGGGAGCGAGAACGACAGGTTGTCGATGAGCAGCTTGTCGTCGTAGGCCTTGGTCAGCCCCTCCACCTCGATGACGAGGTCGCCCAGGCGGTTCCCGGGCGGGATGGCGATCTCCAGCCGGCGGGCCCCGGCCTCGGCCTCCCGGGCCTCGGCGAAGAGCTTGTCGTAGGCGTCGATGCGGGCCTTGGACTTGGCGTGGCGGGCCTTGGCCCCCATGCGGACCCACTCCAGCTCGCGCTCGAGGGTCTTGGCCCTGGCGCTGTCGGCCTTCTGCTCGAGGCGCAGCCGCTCCTGCTTCTGCTCCAGCCAGCTGGTGTAGTTGCCCTCGAACGGGGCGCCCCGGCCGTTGGCCAGCTCGAGGATCCACCGGGCCACATTGTCGAGGAAGTACCGGTCGTGGGTCACGGCCACGACGGTGCCGGGGTAGTCCTGCAGGGCCCGTTCCAGCCAGGCCACGGACTCGGCGTCGAGGTGGTTGGTGGGCTCGTCGAGCAGAAGCAGGTCGGGCTTGGAGAGCAGCAGGCGGCACAGGGCCACCCGCCGCTTCTCGCCGCCCGAGAGGGTGTCGACCTCGGCGTCGCCGGGCGGGAGGCGGAGGGCGTCCATGGCGATCTCGATCTGGCGCTCGAGGTCGTTGGCCCCCTTCGCCTCGATCTCCGCCTCGAGCCGGGCCTGCTCCTCGCCGATTTTCTCGAAGTCGGCGTCGGGGTCGGCGTAGCGGGCCAGGACCTCGTCGTAACGGGTGAGCAGGTCGGCGACGGCACCGACGCCGTCCATCACGTTGCCCTTCACGTCCTTGGCCCGGTCGAGGTGGGGCTCCTGCTCGAGGAGGCCGACGGTGAAGCCGGGGGAGAGGCGGGCCTCTCCGGTGTACCCGTCGTCGACCCCGGCCATGATCCGCAGCAGCGACGACTTGCCCGACCCGTTGGGCCCGATCACGCCGATCTTGGCCCCCGGGTAGAAGGCCAGCGTCATGTCCTTCACCACCTCCTTGTCCGGGGGGTGGAAGCGGCTGACCTTCCGCATGGTGAAGATGAACTGGGCGGCGTTGGACATGGAGTCGACCTTACGCGCCGCCCCTGCCGCCTCGATGCAGAGTCGCCGGCGCCTCGGTACCGTGCCTACCTTGTACGCCGGTCGTGAAACGGAACGTGGCCGTGCCGGAAAGGAACCAGTCGATGCCTGAGGAATCCGCCGCCCCGGAGCGCCTGCTCCACGAGGATCCCGTGATCCACCGGCGGCGGTGGTTCCTGCTCGGGATCATGTGCCTGTCGCTGGTCATGGTGGTCATGTCCGTGGCCGGCCTCAACGTCGCCCTGCCCAGCATGCAACGCGACCTGGCGGCCTCGGCCAGCGAGCTGCAGTGGATCATCGACTCCTACGCCCTGGTCTTCGCCGCCTTCCTCCTGCCTGCCGGCGCCTTGGGCGACCGGTTCGGGCGGAAGCGTGCGCTCATCCTGGGCCTGCTCATCTTCGCCGCCGGGTCGGTCGTCGGCGGCATCGGCACCAACGCCGCCCAGATCATCGCCGGGCGGGTCATCAACGGGATCGGCGCGGCGTTCGTCATGCCGGCCACCCTGTCGCTGCTCACCACCATCTTCCCGCCCGACGAGCGCCGCAAGGCCATCGCCCTGTGGGCCGGCTTCGCCGGGGCGGGCGGCGCCCTCGGGCCCATCGTCTCGGGCGCCCTCTTGGAGCGGTTCTGGTGGGGATCGGCCTTCCTGGTCAACGTGCCGGTGGTCGCCGGGGTGCTGGTCGCGGTCATGGTGTTCTCGCCCACGTCCCGGGATCCGGAGGCCACGCCCCTCGACCCCATGGGCGCCCTCCTTTCCCTGGTCGGCCTGGCCTCGCTCGTCTTCGGCATCATCGAAGGACCGGAGCGGGGGTGGAGCGACTCCGCGGTGCTGGTGGCCTTCGGGCTGGCCGTCGTCACCCTGGCCGCCTTCGTGATCTGGGAACGCCGGAGCAGCCACCCCATGCTGCCCTTGACCTTCTTCCGGGACCGCCGCATGAGCGTAGGAAGCGGGGTGGTGACGGTCGCCTTCTTCGTGATGTTCGGGCTGTTCTTCATGTTCACCCTCTACCTGCAGTTCGTGCGGACCTACTCGCCGCTGGAGGCGGGCCTGGCCACCCTTCCCCTGGCCATCACCCTGGTGGCTGTCGCCCCCCGGAGCGCGGCGATGGCCGAGCGGCACGGAAGCGGGCCCGTGATGTCGGTGGGGTTCCTCCTGGTGGCCGCCGGCTTTGGCGTCCTGTCGTTCACCGCGTCGAACTCGTCGTACCTGGTCCTCGTCGTCGCCCTCGTTCTCCTAGGTGCGGGGATGAGCCTCACCGCCGCCCCGGCCACCGGCAGCATCATGAGCGCCGTGCCCCACGCCAAAGCCGGAGTCGGCTCGGCGGTGAACGACACCACCCGGGAGGTAGGCGGGGCGCTGGGGATCGCGGTGCTGGGCAGCATCGCCAGCGCGGTGTACCGGTCGTCGATCGACCTGAACGGCCTCCCCCTCCCGGGGCCCGTGGTGGAAGCGGCCGAGGAGTCGGTGGGCGCGGCCACGTCCATCGCCGGCAGCCTGCCGGGGGGTGGTGAGCTGGCGGCGCGAGCGGGCGACGCCTTCACCCACGCCTTCAACGTCACCAGCCGGGTGGCGGCGGCGGTGGCCGTCGCCGGGGCGGTCGCCGTCGCCCTGGTCTTCAACCGCCGGGCCGAGCAGACCGCCAACGGGCAGGTCGAGGAACCGTCGGCCCCACCGCTCGAACCCGAGCTGGCCACCGAGGCGCCGTAGGTCGAATGACCTCTTGTGCCTCGGAGCTATCAAGAGTTCCCGCCCGGAGGCCGACCGACGGGGCATGAGACGGAAGGGCCCCGAGCGCCGCAGGCGTCAGCTGGCCCAGCTGGCTCGGTGGTTCGAGATCTTCTG
Source organism: Acidimicrobiales bacterium (assembly GCA_050742435.1). Lineage (GTDB taxonomy): Bacteria > Actinomycetota > Acidimicrobiia > Acidimicrobiales > AC-14 > CADCTB01. The sequence goes on from JBOGIE010000005.1 coordinate 9,685, forward strand.
GTGGTGCCGGTGCAACTACACCAACATCGCCACCTACCGCTGCTACCACTGCGGCGCCCGGCCGCCCCGACGCCTGCGCGCCGAGGTGGCGTCCATGGCGATGCCCGAGGACGAGCCGCTCACCGCCCGCGTCTGAACCCGCCGCCGGCGGACGGTTCTCCTGTCAGCACAGCTACACGACCGTTTGTTCGTTCCCGTGGTGGGTACTGGACAATGGTGCCTTCCCCCACCACACTTCACCCTCTCTTCACACGGCTTGGAACGGCGCTGGCAGAGCAGGGGCGGGGCCTGTCGTCGCTGGCCGACGTGGCGCCGCACGACTGGCGCGACCTGCTCCTGAGCCTCTCGTCGATCCACGACCTCCATACCGCGCCCCTGGACGAGCTCGGTGGAGCGGAGCGGTTCCAGCACCATCCGGTCATCGCCGGGCTCAAGTGGGAGCTCGAGGAGGCGTTCCTGGCCGAGCTGGCCCGGTTGGACGCGGCCGGTGGATGGGACCTACCCGACGGGGCGGCGGCCGCCATGCGGGCCATCGGTGTGCGGGAGTTGGTCCCCGAGATCTACGAGTGGCTGGCAGGCGAGGCCGACGGCGACGAGATCGTCCAGTTCCTGTCCATCGAGGGCGGGCCCGACGGTGGCTTCGACGACCTGGTGGCCGCCTGCCAGATCGGGCTCGACGGCCGGCCCAAGCTGGAGCTGGCCCGGAACTACTGGGACGAGATGGGCAACGGCTCGCTGGCCCGGGTGCACACGGAGCTGCACCGCAAGCTGACCGGATCCCTGGGGCTGTCCTGCCCGCCGCGGGAAGAGCAGGCGGTGGCCGCCCTGGAACGGTCGGTGCTGACCGGCGTGCTGGCCACCAACCGGTGGCTGCAGCCGGAGCTGCTGGGCGCGCTCGGGCTCCTCGAGCTGCAGGCCGGGCCCCGCTGCCGGAAGGTCGTCGCCGCCCTCGAGCGCATCGGGGCGGGGGAGGAGGCCCTTGACTTCTACGTGGAGCACGCCACCGTCGACCCCCGGCACGGACGCGACTGGGTCGACAACGCCGTCGTCCCCCTGGAGGGCGACGAGCGGTGGGCCAGGGGAATCGTCCGGGGCGCCCGGTGGCGGTCGATCGTCAACGCCGGCTTCTTCGCCGCCATGGCCCGGACCTTCATCTCCGAGCAGCGGCAGGCCTCCTGAATCCGTCCGCCCCTCCGGCCGCGCCCATCCGGTTCGGCCCGGTCGACATCGCCTTCGACAGGACCGTCCTGCGGCCACGACCGTGGACGCTGGCCCAGTCCGAGTGGGCGGCCGAGCTGGCCTCGGGCGCCGCCACCCTGCTCGAGCTGGGGTGCGGCGCCGGCCAGATCGGCCTCGCCGCCGCTGCCCTGAGCGGGTGCCGGGTCGTCCAGGTCGACCGCGACCCGGGCGCCTGCCGGTGGGCGGCGCACAACGCGTCGGCCAACGGGCTCGGCGACCTGGTCGAGCAGCGGTGCGGCGTTGCCCAGGACGTCCTGGGCGCGAACGAGCGGTTCGGCGTGGTGATCGCCGACCCGCCGTATGTGCCGTCGTCCGACGTCCACCTGTACCCCGAGGATCCGCTCGGCGCCATCGACGGCGGAACCGACGGCCTCGACAGCGTGCGGGCCTTCGTCACCGCCGTGGCCCCCCATCTTGGTCCAGGCGGGAGCGTGGTGATACAGGTGCGGGGGCGCGGCCAGGTGGACCGGCTGGCGAAGTGGTTGCAGGATTCGGGCTCCCCGCCGCTCGTCGTGGCCGAGGCCCGCTCCTACGGTGATCAACGGGCCCTGGCCCGGTTGGAGGCGGGTTCCGGCCTCTAGGGGTTCGCAGCCGGCGAGCGTCTGGGGAGGACGGGCGTCGCTAGCCTGGCTCGGCCGGGAGCGGAGGTGTCAACGGAGGCGAGGATGAGCGACGACCTGCGCACCACCGGCGAGACCTGGCCCAAGACCGACCCCGGGACCGAGCCCGTGCTCGTCGCCCGCGACCTGGTACGGCGCTACGGCGACCTGACCGCCGTGGACGACGTTTCCTTCCACATCGACCCGGGCGAGACGTACGGGTTGCTGGGCCCCAACGGCGCCGGAAAGACGACGACGATCTCCATGGTCGCCGGCCTGATCCCGGCCGACTCGGGCTCGGTCACCGTCGCCGGACAGGTGATGGGTCCCCGCGAGGTGGACGTCAAGCGCCAAATCGGCCTGGTCCCCCAGGAGCTGGCGATCTATCCCGAGCTCACCGCCCGGGAGAACCTGGCCTACTTCGGGCGGCTTCAGGAGCTGCGCGGCAAGGAGCTGAACCAGCGGGTCGACCAGGTGCTCGACCTCATCGGTCTGGCTGATCGAGCTGCCGAGGCCACCAAGAACCACTCCGGCGGGATGAAGCGGCGGCTGAACATCGGCATCGGGCTCCTCCACCGGCCGAATCTGCTCATCCTCGACGAGCCCACCGTCGGCGTCGACCCCCAGTCGCGCAACGCCATCCTCGAATCGGTCGAGGCGCTCTCGGTCGAGGGCATGGCGGTCCTGTACACCACCCACTACATGGAGGAGGCCGAGCGCCTCTGCGACCGCATCGCCATCATGGATTCCGGTCGCATCCAGGCCGAGGGAACCCGGGGCGAGCTGCTCACCCTCACCGGCGACCTCGACCACATCCGGCTGACGGGCGGGGGAGGCACGGCGGCCGCGGCGGAGGCCCTGCGGGCGTTGGCCCCGGTGGCCGAGGTCGCCGGCGACCGTCGAACGCTCACCCTGACCGTCCGTGACGCGCCCACCGCGGTCGCCGACATCGTCACCACGGCCACTGCCGCGGGGATGACGCTCAGCGACGTGCAGATCACCCGTCCGGACCTCGAGTCGGTGTTCCTGCACCTCACCGGCAAGGCGCTGCGCGACTGACCCATGCGCCAGCTGTGGACCATGACCGCGTCCGACTTACGCCAGCGGATCCGGGATCGCTCCGTGCTGATCTTCGGCCTCGCCGTGCCCCTGGCCCTGATGTTCGTCTTCAACCTCACCTTCGGCGACACGGAGGGGCTGGAGCTGGAGCCCGTCACCGTGGCCGCGTCGGCACCCGCCGGCGACCCGCTGGGCCGGACGGTCGTCGATGCCCTGACGCGGGTGGATGGCTTCGACGTCACCGTGCACGAGGTCCCGCCTGACCGAGCGCACGAGCGCGCCCGGTCCGGGGACGCCGACCTGGCGGTGGTCGTGCCCGAGGGCTTCGGGAACGCAGTCCGGAGGGGCGGCGGTGCCGTCGTCGACGTGACCGAGGGGGAGGGATCGGGCCTCGAGGGCGACATCCTCCTCTCGGTCGTGCGGGGTGTTCTCGACCAGGTCCACGCGGGGGCGGTGACCGCCGCCGCCGCGGCGGAGGCGGGCTTGGGGGAGGAGGAGCTCGGCCCGCTCGCCCAACGGGCGGCCACCGAGGCGCCCGCGGTCACCCTGGTGGGGCGCCCACCGGCGGACGAGCAGCTGAGCACCACGGGTGCGCTGGTCGCCGGACAGGCCGGCCTCTTCCTGCTCTTCACCGTGGGCTTCGGCGTCCTCGGCCTGGTCACCGAGCGGGAGCAGGGGACGCTGGCCCGCCTGCGGTCCATGCCCATGAAACCAGGACTGATCGTGGCGGCCAAGGGGTTGGTCAGCTACATCCTCGGTGTGGTGGCCACCGGCGTGCTGCTCACCGTCGGCTCCCTGTTCTTCGACGTCTCGTTCGGCTCGCCGGTGGCGGTCGCGGTGGTGGTGCTCCCCGCGGTGGCGGCCGGGACGTCGCTGATGTTCATCATCGTCCGCCTGGCCCGCACCGCCGAGCAGGCCAACATCGCCCAGTCCATCCTGGCCCTGCTGCTCGGCATCGCCGGCGGGGCGTTCTTCCCCCTCACGGCCACCGGTGCGGCCGGCCGCCTCCTCGACCTCAATCCGATCGCCGCCTTCACACGCGGTCTGGGCATCACGTCCGGCGGCGGAGGCCTGGCCGACCTCGGCAGCCCCTTGGTGGTCATGCTGGGATTCGCCGTGCTGTGCCTGGCCGTGTCCCGCCTGATCCCGGACCGCGGGCAGGGCCTGTGAGGGCCGTGCGGGCCATCGCCGGCGTGGAGCTGCGCCGCTTCCTGCGCGACCGGTCGAACATCTTCTTCGTCTTCATCTTCCCGCTGCTCCTGGTCATGGTGATCGGGCTGCAGTTCGGCGGGGGTGGCGACCGGGGTCGGGTGGCCGTCGCCGGCGAGCGCAGCCCGCTGCGAACCGCCCTGATGGAGGGGCTCAGGGACGAGGACGTCTCGGTGACGTCGGGGGGCGCCGGCACCGTCCGCGAGCTGGTCGCCCGGGGTCGCACCGACGTGGGGGTCTTCGTGACCGACGCGGCCGCCGGCGCGTTCGCCGCGGGGACCGACGTGGCCCTCGACGTCGTCACGGGGTCGCAGCAGGGGGCGCAGGTCACCCTCGAGCGGCTGCGCACCGTGGCCGAGGGCGTCATGCTCGAGCGGGGCCAGCTGGTCGCACTGACCGGGGCCGGTGTGGAGGAGACCCCGGCCCGCGCCCTGCTCGGCGAGGCGTCGGCAACGATGACGCCGCCCGTCCTCGAAGTGGTCGACACCAATGAGCTGGCCCAGGAGTTCTCCGGCCTCGGCCGGTTCGACCTGGGTGCCACCGCCGAGACCCTGCTGTTCGTCTTCCTCGCCTCCCTCGCCGGCTCGGCCACCCTCATCCACGCCCGCCGCCTGGGCGTGATGAGCCGCACCCTGGCCGCGCCGGTGTCGGCCGGGCAGGCAATGACCGGCCAGGCACTGGGACGGTTCGCCATCGCCGGGTTTCAGGGCGCCTACATCATGATCGCCACCGCGCTGCTGTTCGGGGTGGACTGGGGGAACATCTGGCTGTCGCTGATCGTGCTGGCCGCCTTCAGCACGGTCGCCGCGGGGGCGGCCATGCTGCTCGGCTCGGTCCTGGACAACGACAGCGCGGCGTCCGGCGCCGGCGTCGGCCTCGGCCTGGTCCTCGCCGCCCTCGGCGGCTGCATGCTGCCGCTGGAGCTGTTCCCGGACACCCTGCAGACCGTCGCCCACGTGACCCCGCATGCCTGGGCCTACGAGGCGTTCGCCGAGATCCAACGCCACGATGCCGGCCTGGGCGACATCCTGCCCCAGCTGGCTGTCCTGGCCGCCATGGCCGCCGCGCTCCTGGTCCTGGGGACGGGCGCGCTGCGCAAGAGCATGTCGCGGGCGCTCTGATCCGTCTCATGGTCACTCGGCCGCGCCGAGCCGGCACATGCAGACCGACCCAGGCGAAGATCGACCAGCTGAGGGTCAAGGAGAAGGCCCACACCAGGGCCGGGGACGCACTGGCCGCCGAACGGCGCCGGCTGCCGATGGTCGAGGTCGATCCGCAGACTTTGCTTCCACAATCGATCTCAGCTGATCGCCTACTTCCAGATGTGGGCCGGTCGGCCCTCGGGCGGCGGCCCCGTCGGTGGCGCTGGCCCTCCGAGGGGACGGCGACAGGTGCGGTCACCGCAGACGGTCGGAGAGCGTGCCGTCGACCGATGCGACGATCTGCGCCCGGATCTTGTCGGCCCGGCGGGCATGGTGGCTGCTGCCGGTGAGCCGGGCGAGCCGGCGGTGCCCCTGCTCGGCCAACGCGGCGAACCCATGAACCTCGGCGATGCGCACACCGGCACGCACCGATGACACCGCAGCGTCCGCCTCCGACGAACGCCCGCGGCGAGCCAGCGCGGCACCGCGCAGCAGGTGCGCCCGGACGTGGTACTTCGGCGCCCGGTACCGGTCTGCCATCTCCACGACGGTGGCTGCTTCTCCGAGGGCAGCGTCGACATCACCGGCGTGGAGCGCCAGTAGGCCCCGAACCCAGTGGAGCCGATTCAGGTAGCGAAATCGGGCGTACTCGGCTTCTACCGATAGCTGCTCGACCTCAGCCAGGCAGGCTGCCGCCCGGTCGGGGTCGCCGAGGTGGAGGTGGTCGGTCGCCAGGTTCAACAGCGTGTGGACCTGCGGCTCCAGGAACCCCCCGCTGCCCTGGCCGCGGGTGATCTCCAGGCTCTCCTCGTCCGCGTCGAGGGCCAACTCCACCAGGCCCAGATCGAACAGGAACGACGCCCGGGTGTTCGGCACCCGGCTGCGCACCACCGCCTCCTCGCCGCGGCCGATGGCCGCCACGTCGTCCAGCGCGGCAAGTGCCCCGCCGTAGCGTCCCAACGCACCCAGCGCCCAGGCACGAACCACCCGCTCGAACACGAGGGTCCGCTCGTCGTGCTGGTCGATGGCGAGCTTCCGACACCGGTCGAGGGTCGTGAGGGCCGCGGGCTCGTCGCCTCGCTGATGCTGGATGATCGCCCGCCGGTACAGGACCACTGCGGGAGGAGGCTGCCGGCGCTGCTCGGCGATCGCCAAGGCGGCGTCGATGTGCTCGGTCGCCCGGTCGAGCTCCCCGAGGCTGCCATAGGGATTGGCGATGAACGCGTGGACGCGTTCCTCCAGCTCGTCGTCGCCCAGCTCGATGGCGATGGCGAGGGCGGCGCGGGCGGGGCCGACGGCCCGGCTCGGCTTCCAGTCGGCCCACCCGCAGTCGGCGACGAGGAGGAGTCGCTCGGCCTCCTCGCGGCCTGTGCCGTGGGGCAGCTCTTGCAGCAGGCTCAGGGCCTCCTCGGTGCGGGCCTGCACGATCAGCGCCCGGGCCGCCCCGAGTATCGCATGGCGTCGGAGACGGGCGGGGTCGGGTTGGCCGGCACCGTGTTCGTCGATCGCCCGCAGCACGCGCTGGTAGTGCCCGGCAGCCTCCCGGTTGCCATAGGCGGCCAACGCCCGGTCACCGGCAGCGAGACTGTGGTGCATGCAGGCGTCCCATGCGCCGGCGGCCACGGCGTGGTGGGCCAGCTCGGCCGGGTCCGCGGACCTCGCCTCCAGCAACGGCAGGGCGCGCGCGTGCCACGCGCTCGTCGCCGCGGGCGCCAGGTCGGCCCGGACGAGTTCAGCGATGACGTCATGACGGGGTTGCCACTCCCCACCAGCCTCCGCCAGCAGACCGGCGGCGGCGAGACGCTCAGCTGCGCTCCTGGCGGCTGGCCGGTCCAGCTGGGCGAGAGCCGCCAGCTCGGTGAGCAGGGAGGGACGGTCGAGGATGGCGGCGGCGCGGAGCAGCTCAGTGGCGTCGAGCCCGGCAGCGGCGGCCCGCCCGAGCACCAGCTTGGCCAGATCGGCTTCGACGCCGCCGCGGGCCAGCTCCGCGAGCAGCAGCGGGTGGCCACCGCAGCGCTCCCAGTCGGCCGGCTGGTACCCCCCCGCGGTCAGTTCGTCGACCGTCAGCGGGCCGAGCGTGATGGACTCCAGCAGCCCCAACGACTCTGCGACCTCCAGGAACTGGGCGGTCGAGCCCAGCGGATCCAGCTCCGTGTCCCGGGCGGTGCCGAGGACGAGCAGCTGCGCCGGTCGCCGGCGCAGCACGAGACCGAGCACGGCGAGGCTCGGCTCGTCGGCCCACTGCAGGTCGTCCACGACCAGCAGCGTCGGGGCGGCGGTAAGGGCTTCGAGCCAGCGGGCGGCGAGCCGCGTCGCACCTGCCTCCGGTCCCAGCGCCGGCTCAGCTCGGCCGTCGAGCACCTCGGGAACCAAGTCGGTCAGTACCGCGTACGGCACCGGCGTCACGAGGCGGTGGCAGCTCGTGGACCGCATCCGGCGGCCGGTCAGCCGGGCCACGGCCTGTTCGAGCAACCGCGTCTTGCCGATACCCGGTTCGCCGAGCACGACCCGAACCTGGCAGCCCTCGGGTGGAGCCGCCAGGCGAGCGAGGTGGCGCCGACGACCCAAGAACGGCACCTCGCCGGGGGGAGGGGCGAGGGGCTCGTCATCCGGTGTCGGCCGCCGACCGGTGAGCACCTGCTCGTAGATGGCGGTGGTGGCGGGCGCGGGGTTCGTCCCCAGCTCCTCGCGCAGGATCCGGCGGCAGTGCTCGTAGGCCCGCAGCGCCTCCGCGGCACGCCCGAGGCGAGCCAGGCTGGCGATGAGACCCCGGTGAGCGTCTTCCCGGAGAGGGTCGGCCCCGGCCGCGGCCGTGAACCGCAGGAGTGCGGTGTCGTCCTCGCGACGGTGGGCTGCAGCCTCTCCTCCCCGTACCAGGATCTCGACGCGGCGCCATCGCAGCTCCCGGCGTTGCTCGTCCACCCAGTCGGTGGCCGGCTCTCCGCTCAGGAGCTCGCCGTCGAGAGCGGCGAGGGCGGCGTCCCAGCGCCGGGCCGCGATGAGTTGGTCCACGTCATCGAGATCGGTGGCGCACTCCAAGCGGTAGCCGGGCCGGCGGGTCTCCAGCGCCATCGCGGCCGGGCCCAAGGCGCGCCGCAGCAAGCTCACCGCGGTGTCGACGGCTGCCGGCGGGTCGCGGGGCGGGTTGTCCCACAGCCGCTCGACGATCGTGCCCTTGGGCACGACCTCCCCGAGCGCCACGGCGAGGATGGCGAGCAGCCGCCGCTCCCGGGCGCCCCCCAGCGCGGCACCGGTCAGGTCCTCGCCCTCGCGTTCGACGGTGAGAGGACCGATCAGGCGAACCCGGACCGACACGATCGAAGCCTAGGTGCGCGGGAGCGGAAAGGTTGAGAGAAGGCCGACGCCGGACACTGGGGGTGTGTCCACGGCAACGCTGCACCCAACCATCGACAAGGGCGGTCTCTGCGCCGGCCTCTCGCGTGCTGTGACCGACCGACAAGACAGGAGAGTGGATCATGACCACAGAGACAGTGAACGGCGTCGACTTGTACGTGCAGGTGCAGGGATCGGGCGAGCGCCTGGTGCTCGTCCACGGTGGATGGGGTGACGCCGACAACTGGGGCGCCGTCGTCGGGCCGCTGGCCGAGCGGTTCGAGGTAGTGACCTTCGACCGGCGCGGCCACAGCCGCAGCGGCGACGGATCGGGTCCTGGGAGCCGCCTGGAGGACGCCGCCGACGTCGCCGCCCTGATCGAGCACCTCGGCGGCGGCCCCGCCCACGTCGTGGGCAACTCCTACGGCGGGTCGATCACCCTCACCCTCGTCGCGTCGCGACCCGACCTGGTGGCCAGCGCCGTCGCCCACGAGCCTCCACTGTTCGCCGTCCTCGATGGGACGGACGACCCCGACGTCGCCGCCGAAGTCCGGGGCATCCGCCAGCGCATCGACGCCGTGGTACGACTCCTGGACAGCGGCCACCACGAGGGAGGCGCCCGGCGCTTCGTGGAGTCGGTGGCGTTCGGGCCGGGCTCCTGGGAGCGCCTCCCGGCTGCGCTCCGCCGGGTCTTCGTTTCCAACGCGGCCACCTTCGTCGATGAGCAGAACGACCCGGCGTTCTTCTCGATCGACGCTCCCGCGTTGGCCGCCGCCGCGGTGCCGCTCCTGCTCACCCGCGGCACCGAGAGCCCGTCGTTGTTCACGGCGGTGATCCATCGGCTCGCCACCCTCGTCCCCGCCGCCGAGGTGGGGGTCCTCCCCGGCGTCGGGCACGTGCCCCAGACCACCCACCCCGAACTGTTCGTCGCCAACCTCCTCGCGTTCCACAACCGCCTGGGGACGGCGCGGGCGGGATGGGCCCCGTGAGCGCACCTCTACCTGCGGCGCCCTCGCCGTCGGTCGGACCGCCGCCGACCCACGTCGCCTCGACCAATGCGTTCGACGCCTTCGAGGCTGCCGGCTGGGCCCGAGCGGCGGCGGCCTACCAGCGGTTCTTCGGCCCGATCACCAGCCGGCTGATCGACCCCATCCTGGACGGGGCCGGCGTCGGTCCCGCCACCCGGTTGCTCGATGTGGCCTGCGGGCCGGGGCACCTCGCCGCCGAGGCCGCCACCCGGGGCGCCCTTCCCGTTGGGATCGACATCGCCGGCGCCATGGTCGCCGTCGCCCAGGCGGCCCACCCCGGCTTGCACGTGCGCCAGGGCGATGCCCAACACCTGCCCTTCTCGGCGGGCGCCTTTGACGTGGTCGTCTCCAGCTTCGCCCTGATGCACCTGGCCGAGCCCGAGCGAGCCGCCGCCGAGATGGCCAGGGTGCTCGCCCCCGGCGGGCGTGCCGCCGTCGCCGTCTGGGATGTTCCCGAGCGGGCGCGGCTCTTCGGGTGGGTCCTGGAGGCCATCGACGCCGTAGGGGCCGAGGCGCCGGCCGACATCCCAGTGGGCGACCCGTTCTTCCGGTCCGCGGACGAGGCCGAGCTCAGCGGGCTCCTTGGCGCCAGCGGGTTCGGAAGCGTCTCGGTCACAACCGTCGCCTTCAGCCACCCGGGAACCTCCTGCGACGAGATCTGGAACGGCATCGTGGAGGGTTCGGTCCGCACTGCGGCGCTCATCCGGCGACAACCGCTCGATGTGCAGCGACGCATCCGCCAACACTTCGACGCCCGGGCGACGGCAGCCGCTACTCCAGAGGGGATCGTGATGCCCTTCTCCGTCAAGCTGGCCGTGGCCAACCGGTGAGGGGACCCGGGCCAGCGAAGAACGGCTCCACGACGGAAGTGCTCGTGCGCATGCACATCGTCGGCCTGGATGTGCAGCATGACGCGCAAGGGCTCGGCGGCGCCACAACGTCGGGAGTGCAAGCCTTCTGGCATGGGACCACCGCTCCGCCTCGCTGATCTCCTCGGCGGCCTGTCGATCGTCAGCGACATGGGTTACGGCCTACCCGTCGAGACGGCCATGCGCGCCTGTCTGGTGGGGACCGCCCTTGCCCGCAGGATGGACTTCACTGAAGAGGAGGTGGGTCATGTCTTCTACGTGAGCCTGCTGCTCCACGTGGGATGCATCGCCTTCTCCCACGAGACAGCGGTGGCCTTCGGCGACGATCTGGCCGTCAACCGAGCGGCGATACGCACCAACCTCACCGAGGTGCGTCAAGTCTTCACGGTGCTGATCCCAGAGATGACCCGTGGGATGCAGGCCGGCGCCCGCCTCAAGAGTGCGGCGACCATGACCACCCGCGGCCACGCCTTCTCGCTGGCTCACGACCTGGCGAGCTGCGAGGTGGCCCGAACCGTCGCTCGCCGCATCGGGCTGCCCGAGGCAGTCAGTGCTGGTCTCTATGACGTCCACGAGTGGTGGAACGGCCGGGGGGTGAGGGGCCTGCGGGAGGAGGAAATCGCCCGGTCCGCCCGCGTCGCCCGAGTGGCGACTGACGCCGCCGTGCTGGCCGCGATTGGCACGGAGGACGCGGTGGTGGCGGGGCTTCGGCGCCGAGCGGCAAAGACTCTCGATCCCCGGATCGTCGATGCCTTCGCCGCGGATGGCAAGAACCTTCAGGCCGAGGTCGGCTTCGGCGACCCGAGAACACGGATCCTGGAGGTGGAGCCGGCGCCCGTGGCCGAGATTCCGGAGGCAGACATGACGTTGATCGCGTCTGCCTTCGGCGACCTCGTCGACCTCAAGATGCCCTTCACGCACGGCCATTCTGCGGGCGTCGCCGCCCTGGCTGTGGCCGCCGCCGAGCGGGTCCGCCTCGACCCCCTCACGATCCGCCAGCTCCGGGTGGCTGCGTTGCTCCATGACGTTGGCCGCGCCGGGGTCTCCAACGCGGTGTGGGAGAAGCCCGGGCCCCTGACGACCGCACAATGGGAGCAGGCCCGCATGCACGCCTACCACTCCGAGCGCGTCATGGCCACGTCCGCCACCCTCACTCCCATGGGGGCGATCGCGGGCATGCACCATGAGCGGCTCGACGCATCGGGCTACCACCGCGGCTGCCGGGGGCCGGAGATCTCCCCGGCGGCCCGGGTGTTGGCCGCGGCCGATGCCTTCCAGGCCATGACCCAGCGCCGGCCCCATCGCCCTGCGCTGGTCCCGGAGCAGGCGGCCGATGAGCTGGCGCGCGATGCCTACGCCGGCCGCCTCGACGGCGACGCGGTGCGCGCCGTGCTCGAGTCGGCGGGCCGGCCACCCGCTCGCCGCCAGCACGAGTTGCGTGCCGGCGGTCTCAGCGACCGCGAGGTGGAGGTCCTTCGGCTGGTGGCGGAGGGATGCACGAATCCCGACATCGGGCGGCGGCTCGGAATCTCCCGCCGCACTGCTGAGCACCACGTCCAGCACATCTACACCAAGATCGGCGTGTCGACCAGGGCCGCGGCCACGCTCTTCGCCCTGGAGCATGACCTGTTGGGCGGTAGGTAGATCTACCGATGCGGCCCCGGCCGGCTTGGCGGACACTTCCAGACGACCCCGCAAGGGCTGGAAACGTGGAAAGGAGTCCGGGATGAACCGAGCAACGAGAGGAGCCGTGTTCGTGCACGTCGGCGCTTCCCCCGAGCGCGTCTACGAGCTCGTCTCCGACGTGACGCGTATGGGGGAGTGGAGCCCAGAGACCTATCGCTGCCGGTGGATCGGCTCGGACGGGCCGGTCCCAGGCGCCCGGTTCAAGGGCTACAACCGCCGGGGCCGAGCCCGTTGGTCGAACACCCTGGAGGTCCTGTCGGCGGAGCCAGGACGAGAGTTCTCCTTCCGCCGTGACGTGCTGCCGTGCGGCGTGTGCGACTGGCGATACCGCATCGAGCCGGACGGTGCGGGCACCTTGCTCACCGAGTCCTACGTGGTGGTGAAGCCGGACTGGCGAATCACCAACTGGTTCAATGGCCTCCTGCTCGGAGTGGCGGACCGCGACGAGGACCTCCTGGCGGGCATGCAGACCACCCTGGCCCGCATCAAAGAGACCGCCGAGGCCGACGCGCACTCAGGCGGGTCGACCCGGGGCACGACCCGCAGCCGGGGGGTGAGCGAGCGATGACCGCCGTCGACTGGGCGGCACGCTGGGCCGGCGACGAGGGCCGACACTGGAGGGCGGAGGCGGGCCGCTACGACGACATCAACCGGGCTTTCGGCGAGGCCCTGATCGAAGCCGCCCGCCTCGCTCCCGGTGAGCGGGTTCTCGAGGTGGGCTGCGGCGCAGGAGCCGTTGCCCTGGAGGCCGCCCTACGGGTGCGCCCCGGTGGATCGGTGTTGGGGGTCGACGTCTCGCCCGATCTGCTGGCTGTCGCCCGCGAGCGCGTCGCTCGCGCTGGTGCGGCTGAGGTTGAGCTGGTCGAGGCCGACGCGGGATCGCATTCCTATGGCGACGGAGCCTTTGACGTCGTCGTCAGCCGCAACGGAGTCGTGTTCTTCGGCGACCCGGACGGTGCCTTCGCCAACTTGGCTCGAGCCCTACGAGCGGGCGGCCGGATCGCCTTCACAGCGCCCCAGGGGCTCGACCGCAACCCTTGGATCATGGTGGCAGGGGCCGCCGCCGCTCCCCATATAGGCATGCCCTCCGGCGTCGCTCCTGGTCAGCCCGGGCCCCTGGGCCTGGCCGACCCCTCGCGGATCAAGGCCGTCCTCGGACGGGCCGGATTCAGAGAGGTCACGATCCAGGAGTTGACCGCGTCGATCCGCATAGGGGCCGACGTCGCGGACGCGCTGGCCTTCATCCGCTCGATGCCGATCGTGCACGAGCTGCTGGCCGCCGCCCCTCCGGTCAAACAAGCGGCGGCCGTCGAGGCCGTCGAGCAGGCCCTCGCCCGCCACGCCGCCCCCGAGGGCGTGGTGCTCCACGGCAATGGGGCCTGGCTCGTCACCGCCGGGCGTTGACGCGCGTGCTGGCAAGCGTTGCCAGCGACGACTAGCTACTTCGCCCTGAAAAACTCGGCCGGTCGGGCGCCCGATCTCCCCTGATGTCGGCTTGCACTGGGCTCCGCAGCCTGTTCCCGCCCCTCGCCTCCTGCTCCGCGCCCGTTCGGTCCGTTGCTGGACCGTCGGGGCGTGCGGAGTGAAGCGGGA
>JBOGIE010000006.1:0-22423 GCA_050742435.1 Acidimicrobiales bacterium
TCTCCTGGTCGTGGATCTCCTCGGCCAGGATCTCGGCCCGGGCGACGTCGCGGTCGCCGATGTCGTCCTCCACCTCGTCGTCGTGGGTCAGCAGCCAGTTGCGGTAGGCCAGGGCGAGGAGGAGGACAGTGACCGCGAAGGTGATGACGATGGCGGTCAGGGCCAGGGCCTGGGGCAAGGGGTCGCTGAACGACCCGACCTCGCTGGATCCGATGAGCGGTGGGCTGCCGGGGCGGCCGGACCCCAGGAGGAGCAGGTTGGCGCCGTGGGTCAGCAGGCCCAGCCCGATGATGATGCGGCTCAGCTTGCGCTGGAGGACGAGGTACGTGCCCAGGGCGAACAGCGTGGCCGCGGTGGCGGCCAGGACCACGGTCACTCGTGCACCATCCCTGCGGGACGTCGCACCAGTGAATGCTCGATGGACCGGCCTCCCGGGCCGGTCACTGGTCCACCCTCTTCGAGGGATGGCCCAGCGAGTGCTTGTTGGACCGGCCTCCCGGGCCGGTCACGCGGGGGCCTCCGCCGGGGTGTCGTCGCCGAACGCCTCGAAGGCCATCAGCACCATCCCGACCACGGCCAGGTAGACACCGGCGTCGAACACGAGGCCCGAGCTGAGGTTCATGGTGCCGATCAGGGGCAGCGTCACCGAGTCGCTCGCCACGTCGAGCACCGACCCGCCGCCCAGGAGCGGGAAGGTCGCGGTACCCGCGGCCAGGAGCAGTCCGGCTCCCAGCACGGTCCACGGCCGGAACCGCGACCGGCTGCGGACCTCACCGATCCCGCCGGCGATGTAGTTCAAGGTGATGGCCGACCCGGCCAGGAGCCCACCGACGAAGCCCCCGCCCGGCTGGTTGTGGCCGGCGAACAGCAGCCAGACCGACGCCATCATCACCACGTGGAAGACCATGTGCACGGACACGTCCACGAAGACGATCCGCCGCACGCCCGGTGCCTCGATCGACGCCCTCGCCGGCTGCGGCTCCATCTGGTCGCCCCTTGCCTCCGACCGGCGCCCGACCCGGGCCAAGGCCACGGCGCCGATCGAGGCCACCGCCAGGACGGTGATCTCACCCAGGGTGTCGAGGCCGCGGAAGTCGACGAGGATGACGTTCACCACGTTGCGCCCGTGGCCGTCCGGGACGGACCGGGCGACCATCTCCTCAGAGACCGGGGGCGCGGTGCGGCTGCTCCCGGCGACGATGGCGAACCCGAAGACGGTGACGCCCACCAACCCGGCGATGCCGAGCCGGAGCACGCGCCGGCGGGTGGACGACTGGCGCTCGAACTGCTCGGGAAGGCGCCGCAGCACCAGGACGAACACGACCGTGGACAGCGTCTCCACCACGACCTGGGTGAGGGCCAGGTCGGGAGCGCCGTAGGCGACGAAGAAGGCGGCCATGGCATAGCCGGCCGCGCTCAGGAACAGGGCGGCCGAGAACCGGCGGCGGACCGTGGCCGCGCCCAGGGCGGCGAGGATCAGCATGGCCGAGATGGGAAGGTCGCCGAGCTCGCCGACCGCCGGCCACCCCGGCCAGTCGAGCAAGCGCAGGAGGGCGACCCCGGGCAGGACCGCCGCGGTGGTGAGGATCACGCCGGCGTAGGCCGGAAGCGACCCGTTCTGCACCACGGCGGTGACCCGGCGGGCCACCACACCCAGGCCCTGCAGCACCTCCAGGTAGACGGCCTCGCCCTTGGGCAGGCCGCGGCCCGTGGCCAGCGCCTGCTGGGTGCGCCGGTTGGCCACGGCGAGGACGCAGCCGCCGGCCACCGTGACGGCCGAGAGCAGGAGCGGGGCGTTGAGGCCGTGCCACAGGGCGAGGTGCACCGCCTCGGATGTGGCGTCGAGCGACCGCACCGCGGCGGTGGCCAGCCGGTCGGCGACCGACGGCACGATGCCGAGAACCACGGTGGCCGCCCCGAGGCAGGCGACGGGGGCGACCAACGGAATTGACGGTGCCGGTGCCGGGCCCGAGGCTCCCCGGCGCCGGGCCTGCACGAAGGCCCCCCAGTGGAAGCGGGCGGCGTAGGCCACGGTCAGCATCGATCCGCTCACCGAGGCGACGAGGACAAGGTCGGCGGCGGTGAAGGTGGCGTCGAGCAGCGCCACGTAGGCCGACTCCTTGGCGATGAAGCCGGCCACGAGCGGGAGCCCGGCCATGGACGCTGCGCTCACCGCCGAGACGACCTCCACTCCCCGCCACCGACCGTCGAGCACCGGGAGCTCGCGGATGTCCCGCGACCCCGTCTGGTGGTCGAGGATGCCCACGACCAGGAAGAGGGCGGCCTTGAACAGGGCGTGGGCGACGAGGAGCACCCACCCGGCGGCCGTCGTGGCCGGGGTGCCGGCACCGAAGAGCACCATCATCAGGCCCAGCTGGCTGACCGTCCCGAAGGCCAGGAGCAGCTTCAGGTCGTGCTGGCGCAGGGCCCGCAGCCCCCCGGCCACGAGGGTGACCAGCCCGACGGCCACCACGGTCGGGCGCCACACGGTGGCTGCGGCGAACACCGGGGCCAGGCGGGCGACGAGGTAGACGCCCGCTTTGACCATGGTGGCCGAGTGCAGGTAGGCGCTGACCGGGGTGGACGCGGCCATGGCGCCCGGGAGCCAGGCGTGGAAGGGGTATTGGGCGGACTTGGTGAAGGCCCCGAGCAGGACAAGGACCAGGGCGACGGTCACCAGGGCCCCGCCGGTCGGCGGCGATCCCCCGGCCAGCTCGCTCAGCCGGTACGTGCCGGCGGCGTGGCCGAGGAGCACGAAGCCGCCGAGCATCGCCAGCCCTCCGGCGACGGTCACCAGCAGGGCGTGGAGGGCGGCGGCCCGGGCGTTGGCGTCGGTGTGGTTGTTGCCGATGAGGAGGTACGACGTGACCGAGGTGATCTCCCAGCACGTGTAGAGAAGGAGCAGGTGGTCGGCCTGCACCAGGCCCACCATGGCCCCGGCGAAGAGGACGAGGAGGCCGGCCAGCCGGCCCAGGTTGAGGGTCGCCGGACTGAAGTAGGACGAGGAATAGAGGAGGATCAGCACGCCGATCCCCGAGACGAGCAGCGTCATCGTGGCCGCCATGCCGTCGAAGCGAAGGTCGACGGCCAGCCCGAGCTGACCGACCCATTCCATGTGCTCGGAGACGACCCGGCCTCCGGTGACGTCGGCCAGCTGCCCGCACGCCCACACCACCGACACGGCCGGCGCCACCGCGGCCACGACGAACGCCGACCGCCCGAGCCGGTCGCCGAATGCAATTAGCAGCCCGCCCAGCACGCTGAACAGGGCGAGGGTGGCGATCACGGCCCGATCAGGCGCTCCATCGCCCGACCCTAGGGCAAACGTCCGCTGGCGGCCTTACTGCCGGTAGCCCTCCACCACGCCTTCGGGACGCACTTCGGCGTCGTCGGGGTTCTGGCCGGCGCCCCGCCGGGCCCGCCGCTGGCGCAGGAGGTCCCAGCACTGGTCAAGGGCGACCTCGACCGAGCGCAGGCGGCTCAGCTCCTCCTCGGACAGCTCCTTGCCGACATGGGCTTGCTCGAGGGTCCGCTCCTCATCGGCCAGCTCGGTGATCCGGCGCACGATCTCGGTGTCCTCCACGGCGGCCTCCCTCTCGACGGGCAGCCATTCTGCCCGCCACGCTCGACTGGCCCGCACCCGAAGGGGGCGCACCGACACCCTCACTCAGCCCGGTGCTGCCCCGTCGCTCCGGGTCAGCCGGCCGTCGGCCAGGGCGGCCACCTCCACCTGGTCGAGCGACGTGACCACCACGTCGGCACCCGCCGCGGCGAGGAGGTCCTCGTCGTCCGCTCGGGCGATGCCGATGGCCGCCATCCGCCCGGCCTTGGCTGCCTCGACGCCCGCCGAGGCGTCCTCGATGACCAGGGCCACCTCGGGCGCCACACCGAGCTCCTCGGCGGCAGTGAGGAACATCTCCGGGTGCGGCTTGCCGTGGGCGAAGTCCCGGCCGGACACGTCGGCGTCGAAGAACTCCAGCAGGCTGAGGCCCGGCCGCACGGACGTGGAGGAGATGCCCGCCTCCTCGGCGAAGGTGTCCAACCGGATCTGGCGGAGGAACAGCCCGGCGTTCTTGGATGACGAGGCGGCGGCCACCCGTAGCCCGGCGTCCTTGACGGCGAGGATGAAGCGGAGGGCATCCGGATAGGCGGTGAAGTCCCCGGCTTCGATCAGCCGGACCACCATGGCCTGCTTGTGGTCGGCGTACTCCTCGGCCCGTGTCCCGGCATCCGGCACCTTGAAGTAGGCGAGGGCGGCCCGCGCCCCGCTCATGCGGGGCTTGCCCGACATGTGCTGCTGGTAGACGGCGCTGGTGAACGCCTCGGGCGACCATGTGCTCTCGGCCCGGATGCCGGCCCAGTCTCCTTCCATCAGCTCGCGCAGCGACTCCCGCCACGCCTTCTCGTGGGGCGAGTCGACCAGCACGCCATCGACGTCGAAGATGGCTCCCTGGAACGGTGCCGGCACCGGTGCTCCTCTCAGACGCTTTCCTGGGCGGTCGCCGTGGCCCGACGGTCGAGCTCGACGGCCCACTCGCCGCCGGCGGAGAGCTGGCGGACCTCGTCGCCGACACCGACCATGACCGGCCGGCTGGCGCTCTCCTCGTGGACGGCGAGGGTGAGCCGCCCGCCGTCGAGCGTCACCCGGATCGGCGTGCCTTGGAACTGCATGGAAAAGGAGAGGCCGGTGAGCCGGGGCGGGAGGCGGGGGTCGAAGTGCAGGACGCCGTCCCGGATGTGGGTGCCGGCGTAGGCCCGCTGGAGCAGGTCGAGCGTCCCGGACATCACGCCCATGTGGATCCCCTCCTTGGTCGTCCCTCCCTGCACGTCGCCCACGTCGCTCTCCAGGGCGACGAGGAACCGCTCCCACGAGCTGGCCGGATCGAGGGCGGCCAGCGCACCGGCGTGGGCGATCAGGCTCAGGGTCGACCCGTGGGACGTGCGCCGGTCGTAGTAGGCGACGTTCCTGCGGGCCGTGTCCGAGCCGTACTCGTAGCCGAGCCGCCCGAACAGCCGCTGGAGCTCGTCACGCGGGAACAGGAAGAACAACATGACCGCGTCGGCCTGCTTGGCCAGCTTGTAGCGGTCGGGGTCGTCGCCTTCGGCCCGCAGGATGCGGTCGAGGCGCTGGATGTTGCCGTACTCGGCCCGGTACGCGTCCCAGTCGAGCTCCTCCAGGTCCTCGTAGCCCTCGAACTGGCTGATGATGCCGTCGTCGTGGAAGGGGACGAACATCCGTCGGCTCATGTCCTCCCAGGTGCGCAGCTCGTCGTCGTCCAGCTCCAGCGACTGGCGCAGGGCCTCGGCCCGGCCGGCGGGAAGGAGTGACAGCACGTCCTGGGCGATCTCGCACAGCCAGGCGACCAGGACGTTGGTGTAGGCGTTGTTGCGCAGGCCACCCGCGTCGGCGTCCGGGTACTTCTCGTGGAACTCGTCCGGGCCCATGACCCCGTGGATCTCGTACCGCTCGCGGTCGGGGTTGAAGTGGGCGATCGACGCCCAGAACCGGGCGATCTCCAGCATCATCTCCGCCCCGTAGTCGCGGAGGAAGTTGGAGTCCTGGGTGGCCTGGAAGTAGTGCCAGACGTTGTAGAAGATGGCGGCGTTGACGTGGCGCTGGTTGTGGCTGAGGTCGGGCTCCCAGCGCCCCGAGAGCGGGTTGAGGTGGATGCGCTGGGTCTCCTCCTTGCCCTCGCTGCCGCTCTGCCACGGGAACATCGCCCCACGGAAGCCGGCCTCTCGGGCCGCGGCCCGGGCCTCGCCCAACCGCCGGTAGCGGTACATCAGCAGGCCGCGAGTGATCTCCGGCATGCGCAGGTTGAGGAACGGATACACGTACAGCTCATCCCAGAACACATGGCCCCGGTAGGCCTCGCCGTTCAAGCCCCGGGCCGGGACCCCGGCGTCCACGTCGGCGGTGTGGTGGGAGCAGACCTGGAGGATGTGGCTGACGTGGAAGCGGACCAGGAGTTGGGCCCGCTCGTCGCCCTGCAGCTGGACGTCGCACGAGCGCCACAGCTCGTCCCACGCCGAGACGTGGCGCTGGTAGGCCTCGTCGAAGTCCATGTAGCGCAGGACCGATGTCCCGGCCCGGGCGAGGGTGTCGCTGATGGCCCAGTCGCGCGAGGTGAAGAAGGCCACCATCTTCTCGACCCGCACGGGGACGCCCTCGCGTACCTCGAAGGCCAGGACGTGCTGGATGTAGTCGTCCATCTGGTCGAGCCGCCGGTCGACAGGGACAGGCTTACCCTCCTCGAACACCCGGGTGCGGGCCGCCTGGCTGACGTAGAGGTTGGACTGCCGGGTCTCCACCTTGAGGGCGATGACCTCCGGGCCGAATGTCCGGGGCGACACCGGGTCGAGGTGGCGGCCGACGAGCTGCTCGTAGCGGGCCACGCCGGCGTTGGTGACCCGACCGTCGATGGCCGACACGACCTCGACCTGGCCGGACCAGTTCTCGGGCGTGAGCGTCCACTCGATGCCGGCGTGGTGGACGTCGGCCATGCTCACGAACCGGCGGCTGCACAGGGTGGTCTCCCGCCCGCTCCGGTCGCGGAAGCGGATCTCCCGGACGACGGTGGCGTTGCGGATGTCGTACTCGTGCCGGTAGGCGACCACCTCGACGTCGGCCAGCCGGACGGCGTCCTCGCCCTCGATGCGCAGCTTGAGGACCAGCCAGTTGGGCAGGTTGACCAGGTCCTCGTTGAGGACCGGGAGCCCGCCCAGGATGGTGGTCTCGCGGTTGTAGACACCGTGGGCGTACGTGCCCGGGTAATGGACACCGTCCCCGTCCTCCCACTCCGCCGCGCCCCGGGTGCACAGGTAGCCGTTGCCGGTGGAGGTCAACGCCTCCCGCAGGCCCTCGCCGTCGGGGTCGAAGCCCTCGAAGCTGAGGGAGAAGCCGTCCACGGTCTCCCCGCCAGCCTCCGGCACGCCAGAGACGATAGACGCGCCATGGTCACCGGCCGGGACCGGCACGGCCCCCGGCTCGGGAGGTCGCCTACGTCTTCCTGTGCCGGGTGACGGGAACTTGGCAGGATTTGTTGGTCCTCGTCCAACAAATCCTGCCGAGTTCCTGCAGCGCGATCCCGGGGTGCAGCGGAGGCGTACGCTGTCGCCGCGCGGTCGACGGACGGGTCGGAAAGGGCGGCTTGGCGGAGCAGGCGGCAACCGGGTGAGGGAAGCGGCGCAGGCCCTCGAGCCTGAGGGTCCGGTCGCCGAGTCGGCTGCGGACCTGTGGTGGCTGATGCTGGCGCTGGGCGTGGCGGTCTTCGTCATCTTCGCCGTGTTCCTGGTGGTCGGCCTGATCCGCGCCCGCCCGGGTGACGCCCCGGAGTCCGGCCCGCAGCCGCCGGACCGCTTCGGACCGTGGCTGGCCGGAGCCGGCGTGGCCCTGCCTCTGGTGGTCATCGCCATCGTGTTCGCGGCGACGGTGCACGCCATGCGGGACGTGCCCACCGCCGCGCCGTCCGGCGCCCTGGTCGTCGAGATCGTCGGCCACCAGTGGTGGTGGGAGGTGCACTACCCGGCCGAGGGCATCACCACCGCCAACGAGATGCACATCCCCGTGGGACGCTCCGTCGCCCTACGGCTGACCTCGGCCGACGTGATCCACAGCTTCTGGGTGCCCGCCCTCGGGGGCAAGCTCGACCTCCTGCCCGACAAGACCAACACCCTCGTCCTGGAGGCCGACGAGCCGGGCCGCCACGTCAACCGGTGCGCCGAGTTCTGCGGCCTCCAGCACACCCGCATGGGCATGGACGTGGTGGCCCAACCGGCCGAGGCGTTCGCCGCCTGGGTGGCCAGCCGGAGTCCACCCGGGGCCGAGCCGGCGGCGGCCGACGCCCAGCGGGGCCGGGACGTCTTCCTGGGCGCCGGTGGGTGCGCCTCCTGCCACACCGTCCGGGGCACCTCGGCAACGGGCACCATGGGCCCCGATCTCACCCACGTCGCCAGCCGGGCCACCCTGGGGGCGGCCGCGGTCCCCAACACGCCGGAGCAGCGGGCCCGGTGGGTGTCGGACCCCCACACCATCAAGCGGGGTGTCGCCATGCCCGCTCCCGAGATCACCGGTGAGGAGTTGCGCGACCTGCTGGCCTACCTGGGAGGGCTCCGGTGAGCGCGGTGCCTGAGCCGCCCGGGCCCGGACCCGGCGGCCCCACGGCCGAGCAGGAGCTCACCCATGACGAGCTCAACAGCCTGTTCGCCGACCCCCCGGGCCTGTGGGGCCAGCTGACCGGGGTCCAGAACGACAAGCTCGGCGCCCGCCTGCTGTTCACCGGGTTCTTCTTCCTGCTGCTCGGGGGAAGCGTCGACTCGGTCGTCATGCGCCTGCAGCTGGCCATCGCCGAGAACGGCCTGGTCAGCCCGGAGACGTACAACGAGCTGTTCACCAACCACGGCACGGTCGTGATGTTCCTGGTGATCCTGCCCATCTTCGAGGGCTTCGCCATCCTGCTCCTGCCGCTGATCCTGGGCACGCGCGAGCTGCCGTTCCCCCGCCTGGGGGCGTTCTCGTACTGGACCGTCCTGTTCGGCGGGCTGCTGTACTACAGCAGCACCCTCTTCCAGCTGGTCCCCGACGCCGGGTGGTTCGCCTATACGCCCCTCAGCGGGCCGATCTACTCGCCCGACCTGGCCCTGGACTTCTGGGTGCTCGGCCTGGGCGTGGCCGAGGTCGGGGCCATCGCCGCGGCCATCGAGATCATCATCGGCATCCTCAAGATGCGGGCCCCGGGGATGACGCTCAGCCGCATCCCGATCTTCGCCTGGGCCCTGCTGGTCTTCTCCTTCATGATCCTGTTCGCCTTCACCCCCCTCATCATCGGGAGCCTGCTCCTCGAGCTCGACCGGGGCTTCGGCACGCAGTTCTTCAATCCCGCCCAGGGCGGCAGCTCGCTGCTGTGGCAGCACCTGTTCTGGATCTTCGGTCACCCCGAGGTCTACATCCAGTTCGTCCCGGCCACGGGCGTGGTGTCGATGATCCTGCCCGTCCTCATGCGCAAGCGGCTGGTCGGCTACACCTGGTTGGTCGGGGCGCTGGTGGCCATCGGTTTCCTGTCCTTCGGGCTGTGGGCCCACCACATGTTCGCCGTCGGCCTGCCCCCGCTGGTCCTCAGCTTCTTCGCCGCCGCCAGCATGCTGATCGCCATCCCGGCCGGGGTGCAGTTCGTCGGCTGGCTGGCCACCATCTGGGCGGGCCGGGCCCAGTGGAAGACACCGCTGCTCTTCGTCGTCGGGTTCCTGGTGATCTTCGTGATCGGCGGGATCACCGGGGTGATGGTGGCCGCCGTCCCCTTCGACCTGCAGGCCCACGACTCGTTCTTCGTCGTCGCCCACATGCACTACGTGCTCATCGGCGGCGTGGCCTTCCCCATCTTCGCCGGCGTCTACTACTGGTTCCCGAAGTTCACCGGCAAGATGCTCGACGAACGGCTGGGCCGGTGGAACTTCTGGCTGCTGTTCATCGGGGTCAACGTGACGTTCTTCCCGATGCACATCGTCGGCCTCAAGGGAATGCCGCGACGGGTCTACACCTACAGCGAGGAGATGGGGTGGGGCATCTACAACCTCATCTCCACCGTCGGCGTGGTGTCCATGATCGTCCCCGGGATCGCGGTGTTCATCTGGAACGTGCTCCGCAGCCTGCGTCGCGGGGAGCCGGCCGGCAACAACCCATGGGGCGGTGACACGCTCGAGTGGGCGACGACCTCACCGCCCGCCGAGCACGGCTGGACGGTGCTGCCGATCGTGCACAGCCGCCATCCCATGTGGGACCAGCCGGACCTGCACCAGGGCGACGAGCGGCTGGTGCGGTTCGTCCACGGGCTGGCCCAGTGGCCCCTGCGGTGGCGGGCGGCGGTGATCGTGGGGACGGCGGACGCCCGGCCGCAGGAGGTCTTCCGGGTCGCCCACCCGTCGATCTGGCCGCTGGTCGCCGCCTGCGGGGTGGTGCTGATCTTCGTGGCCGAGCTGATCAAGCTGCGGTGGATCATCGCCGTGGCCGTGGCGACCGTCCTCGTCGCCCTGATCGCCTGGAACTGGCCGGAAGAACCACCGATGACCGTCGAGGAGGAGGAAGCCTTCGAGCGGGAGCACGGCGTGGCGGTGAACGCCGGGGGCAGCGTGGTCGTCGCCACGTGGGGCATGGGGCTGGCCATCCTGTTCGTGGGCATCGCCTTCTCCGCCCTCCTCCTGTCGTACTTCTACCTGCGCCTGGTGAACCCCCTGTGGCCTCCTCCGGGCATCGACGAGCCGGGGCTGCTGCGGGCAACAGTGGCCGCCGCCCTCCTGGCCGCCAGCGGCTGGGCGGTGTACGCCGCCCTCCGGCGGGTGCGGGCCGCCGACCAGCCGGGCTTCGTGGGCGCCCTCATCGTCACCCTCCTCCTGGCCCTGGCCGGCGTGGTCCTCCAGTTCCGAGAGCTCACCACCATGGACTTCGGGGCCACGGAACACGCCTACGGGTCGATCTTCCACACCCTCGCCGGCTTCTGCGGGGTGGTGACGGTGGGCGGCATGGTCATGCTGGCCATGGCGACGTACTGGGCCGTGCGGGGCCAGTACACGGTCCGCCGCCACGCCACCATGGCCAACATCGCCCGGTTCTGGACCGCAACCGTCGTCATCTGGGTCACCGGCTTCGGCACCCTCTACCTCGGGCCGTACCTCACGTGAGCGAACACGCGGGATCCCGCACCGGCGCAGAGGGCACTCCCGTGGAGGTCGACGTGTCGCGCGACCGGCCGGCACGCATCACGTGGGTGGTGTTCCTGGGTGGGCCGGTCACGTGGATCACCCACTTCATGCTCGTCTACCTGGTGGTGGAGGCCGGGTGCACCGGCGACGGCCATGGGTTCGACGCCTTCGACCCTCCCGTCCCGGCCGCGACGACGCTCGCCGCCACCGGTGTGGCGGTGTTGGTCTGCCTCGGCTTCGCCGTCTGGTCGTACCGGCGATGGCGGGCGGCGACGTCGGGTCCGGCCGACGCCCTCCGGGAGGCGAGCGGCGTCATGGCCTTCGCCGGCTTCCTGCTCGCCATGTTCTCGGCCGTGGCCGTCCTGTTCGTGGGCCTCCCGGCCCTGGTGTTCGAGTGCTGACCGCGGTCCTCGCCCACGCCGGCCGGCCCCTTGCCCCCCACGACCTGTGGGGGGCCTGGAGCGTCGACCCCCTGCTCCTGCTGGCGTTGGGGCTGGCCCTCTGGTCCTACCGGCGGGGCCGGCTCAGGGGGCCCCGGCGGGCGTCCGACGGGTGGCGGGCCCGGTGCTTCTACGCCGGCCTGGCCGTGATCGGCGTCGCCCTGGTGTCGCCCCTCGACGCGCTGTCCGGCGCCCTGGCGTCGGCCCACATGGTCCAGCACGTCCTGCTGCTCCTCGTGGCCGCGCCGCTCCTGGCCCTCAGCTCGCCGGGGACCACGCTCCTGCGGGCCGGCCCTCGGGCCATCCGGACCGCCACCGGGCGGTGGCGCCGGCGCCTCCGGCCCCTCCACACCCCGGCCGTGGTGTGGGCCCTCCACGTGGCCACCATCTGGTTCTGGCATGCCGCGGTCCCCTACGACGCGGCCCTGGACAACGCCCTGGTCCACATGGCCGAGCACGCCAGCTACCTGGTCACCGGGCTGTGGTTCTGGCAGGTCGTCGTCGGCGCGAGAGGCGCGGTGTCGAACGGCCTCGGGATCCTGCTGGTGTTCACCATGGCCATGCAGAGCGTCTTCCTGTCCGCGCTGCTGACCTTCGCCTCCGGCCCGTGGTACTCCGGGTACGAGTCGACCACTCGGGCCTGGCATCTCGAGCCCCTGGCCGACCAGCAGCTGGCGGGCGTGATCATGTGGATCCCGGCCGGTCTGGTGTACCTGGGCGTCGCCCTCGCCCTCCTCGCCCGGTGGATCCAGTCGACCGAGGGGGAGGCCGCCGTCGCCTGAAGCGGCCCGGGACTAGCCTCCCGTACGTGGCGGGCGCGTACCGGATCCTCCTGTTCGACATCGACGGCACGCTCATCAACAGCGGGGGAGCGGGGACGGTCGCCTGGAAGCAGGCCTTCGAGGAGCTCCACGGCATCCCGGCCGACATCGGCAAGTACACCGACGCCGGCATGACCGATCCCGACGTCGGGGCCCTCACCTTCGAGGCTGTCCTGCACCGCAAGCCCACGGCCCACGAGCTGGCCCAGCTCATCCAGCGCCGGCTCGAGCACCTGCCCGAGGCGGTGGCGGCCAGCACGGGCTACAAGGTCCTACCCGGCGTGCCCGAGCGCCTTCGGCAACTCAGCCGCTACGGCCACCTGCTCGGCATCATCACCGGCAACAGCGACGGGTCGGCACGCGTGAAGCTGCAGCGGGGAGACTTGAACCGCTGGTTCACCTTCGGCGCCTACGCCAGCGCCGGCCTGGCCCGCGCCGAGATCGTGCGTGAGGCCGTGGACCGCGGCCAGGCCATCCTCGGCGAGGACGTGCCCAACGCCGACGTCTTCGTCATCGGCGACACTCCTCGCGACATCGACGCCGCCCACGAGGTGGGCTGCACGGCGATCGGCGTGGCCACCGGCCACTACGACAAGGCCGCCCTGGGCGAGGCCGGCGCCGACCACGTCATCGCCACGCTCGAGGAGGAGATCCCCCTGACCTGAGCGGCATCGTCACCGGGGACGTTCGCCCAGGCGGACCGTGACCTGCTGCTGGTTCCCGCCTCGCGACAGCGTCACCTGCAGCGAGTCACCCGGGTTCCGGCCCCGGAGGACGGCGAGGAAGTCCTCCACCGTCTCCAGCCGCCGATCACCGGCCCGTACCAGCACGTCACCCGGGCGGATGCCGGCGCCGGCCGCCGGCGACCCGGGGGTCACGTCGAGGACCAGCACGCCCCTCTCTTCGCTGAGGTCGAAGCGCTCGGCGATCTCGGGCGTCAGGTGGGCGGGGCGAACGCCGAAGAAGGGGTGCCGCACCCGGCCGTCCTGCAGGAGCTGGGTGACAACGTGGCGCACGGTCGGGGACGGGATGGCGAACCCGAGGCTCTCGGCACCGGCCGAGGGCGGGATGTAGGCGACGTTGATCCCGACGACTCGCCCGTCGGCGCCCACCAGGGCCCGGCCGGAGTTGCCCGGCGAGATGGCGGCGTCGGTCTGGATGAGGTCGACCAGCGCCGGCGCTTCCTGGGCCGCACCCGGGATCGACCGTCCCAGCCCCGAGATGATGCCTGCGGTCACCGTGTTCTCGAACCCGAGCGGGTTCCCCATGGCGATGGCCAGCTCGCCCACCCGCGGGAGGGTGTCGGCGAACGTGGCGGCCGGCAGTGAGCCACGCGAGGACCGCACCACGGCCAGGTCGGTCTGGGGGTCGGTGGCGACCAGCTGGGCGGCGACCCGCTGGCCGTCGGCGAAGGCGATCTCGACCTGGCGGGCGCCGGCCACCACGTGGTCGTTGGTGACGACCACGCCCTCGGTGTTCCAGACCACGCCGCTCCCCTGGCCCCGGTCGGTGAGGACGGCCACCACCGAGGGTTGGACGCGGGCCACCACGTCGGGGATCGGGTTACCTGCGAACTCGGTGGCAGTACCGGGCGCGGCAGCCGTGGTGTCCGTCGCCGTCTCCCGTTGAGCCGAGTCGGTCGAGCAGGCGGCGAGCGCGAGCAGCAGGCCGGCGAGCGCGGCCCACAGGCCCGCGAGGAACCGGTCGGATCTCACCGACGGTTCCTCCCCAACGGCAGGTGTCTCAATCCTCGGGAGGCACCACCGGCAGCGCGCAGGAGTCTCCCTCGCAGGCGAAGGCGCCGGCCTCTGCGAACATGCGCGGGTCCGGTCCTGGCTCGGGGCGCGACTCCTCGTCGTCCCGCGGCTCGTCGGGCTCCGTCATCGCCGCGCCCCCACCTCGCGCTCCGCCGCCACCTGGGACAGGGCCTCCGCGAACACGGCGGCGGGCTGGGCGCCAGAAACGCCGTACCGGCCGTCGATCACGAAGAAGGGCACGCCCTGGATGCCGTACCCCAGGGCCACCCGCTGGTCGGCACGGACCGCGGCCAGGTACTCGTCCTCGGTGAGCGAGCGGACGACGTCGTCCCGGTCGAGGCCGATCTCCGCGGCCAGGTCGGCCAGATCGTCGGCCCGCCCGACGTGGCGGCCCTCGACGAAGTAGGCCCGCAGCAGCCGCTCCTTGGCCTCCAGCTGGAGGCCGCGCGTCTTGGCGTAGTGCAGGAGCTGGTGGGCCTTCACCGTCCTGGTGTGGCGTACGGCGTCGAAGTCGTAGGCCAGCCCCTCATCGGCGGCGATCTTCGTCACCCGGTCCAGCATCGACCGGACCCGGTCCTCGGACATGCGCTTGTGGCGGACGAGGAAGTCGATTTCGCTGCCGGCGAAGTCGACCGGGGTGTCCGGGGACAGCTCGAAGCTGCGGTACTCGACCTCGACGGCGAGCGCACCGTCACCCTCGCCGTAGGCGGCGATGCCGGCCTCCAGGCGACGCTTGCCGATGTAGCACCAGGGACAGGCGATGTCGGACCAGACGTCGACCTTGATGGGCTCGGGCATGGAAACCACCTCTTGTTGAGAACGCAACTAGTAAGTGGTCAACCGGGCACGGCGGAGGGGTATTCCGCCGAGGCGCCGCGCTCCAGCAGGGCGTGCAGCACCCCGAGCTCCACGACGCGCAGGCCGGCGTCGAAGTCCGCGGTCACGTCCCGGTTGTCGAGATGGGCCGCCATCGCCGCCAGCCGCGGGAGCCCCGCCTCCTCCAGCCATGTCGGCTCCCGGTGCGGGCCCCCGGCGCTGAAGAAACCGGAGGACTCCATCATCACCCAGCCGAGCACGTAGGCGACCATGGTGCGGAAGGCGATCAGGGCCTGCTCGGTGTCGAGGCCGGCCTCGGCCAGGAGGTCGAAGGCGGCCTCGCAGGGCCGCAGGGACGGTCCGGTGGCGAACGGCCGGGTGACCAGCAGCGGCACGCACCCGGGGTGCCTGAGGGCGACGTCCCGCAGCGAGCGGGCCATCCGGGCCGCTCGCTCCTCCCAGCCCCCCGACCCGGGCTCGGGGACGTCGATGTCGCCCAGCACCACCTCGACCAGGCCGTCCAGGAGCCCGTCCTTGTTGCCCACGTGGTGGTAGAGGGACATGGTCCCGACGCCGAGCTGGTCGGCGACGGCCCGCATGTTCAGCGCGGAAAGGCCTTTCCGATCCACCAGGTCGAGGGCGGCCAAGAGGATCGCCGTGCGGTCGAGCGCCACCTGCCGGCGAGCGGTCATGTCCCCCTCCGTCCCGGAACTTCCTCTTGCCATTTCTCGTACGTACTACGTACGATAACCGCGAAGCAACAGGGGATCGAGGGGAGAACGGGGCGGCGACCCACGGCCGGCGTCCGGGCAGGAGGGGACATGGCTTTGTCCACGCGGTCGTTGGCGCGATCGAGCAGCCGCCATCCGTGGCGAACAGTGGGGCTCTGGGTGGTCGGCGTGCTGGTGGCCGGCGCCCTTATCGGGTCGCTGAAGGAGGATGCCCTGACCCAGGAGGTCGGGCTCACCAACAACCCGGAGGCCAAGCAGGCGGCCGAGCTGATCGAGGACCGCCTGCGAGGCCCGGAGCGCGACACCGAGATCGTGATCGTGTCGTCCCAGTCGGCCACGGTCGACGACCCGGCCTTCGAGGCGTACGTGACCCGGCTGAGCAACGCCCTCCGCGGTCTGGGACCCGACGTGGTGATGGCCACCCAGACGTACTACGAGACCCAGGACCAGAACCTGGTGTCGCAGGACCGGCGGATCACCCTGGTACCCACCGTGCTGGCCGGGCCCATCCAGGACGCCGTGGACCACGTGCCCGAACTGAAGGAGGCGATCGCTCAGAACAGGGCCGAGGGCTTCACGGTCAACCTGTCAGGCGCGGCCGCCCTGGGCGACGACTTCAACACGGTGTCGGCCGAGGACCTGCGGACCGGCGAGTCGATCGGCGTGATGGCCGCCCTGATCATCCTGGTCGTGGTGTTCGGTGCGGTCGTGGCCGCCACGCTTCCGATCCTGGTCGGCATCGCCGCCATCGCCATCGGCCTCGGGATCGTCGTCGCCGTCGGGCAGATCACCCAGTTCTCGTTCTTCGTGGAGAACATGATCACGATGATGGGCCTGGCCGTCGGCATCGACTACTCCCTCTTCGTCGTGTCCCGCTACCGGGAGGAGCGCCGGCGGGGCCGGGACAAGCTCGACGCCATCGAGGCGTCGGGTGCCACCGCCAGCCGGGCGGTGCTGTTCAGTGGCATGACCGTGGTCCTCGCCCTGCTCGGGATGCTCATGATCCCGAACACCATCTTCCGCAGCCTGGCCTCGGGCGCCATCTTCGCCGTGGTGGCCGCGGTGCTGGCGTCACTGACCCTGCTGCCGGCCCTGCTGGGCCTGCTAGGCGACCGGATCAACCGCCTGCGGATCCACCGCCGCGACCGCGAGCCGGCGCCGGTCGGAGGGTTCTGGGACAAGGTGACCCACGGCGTCATGGGCCGACCGGTGCTCAGCCTGGTCGCCGGCGTGGGCGTGCTGTTGTTCCTCGGGAGCTTCTGGGCCGTCATGCACACCGGCTTCTCGGGCGTGAGCACCGTCCCCGACGGCCTGCCCTCCAAGGAAGGGTTCGAGATCCTCGGGCGGGAGTTCTCGGGCGGCCTCAGCTCGCCGGTCGAGATCGCGGTCGACGGCCGGGCCGACGACCCCGCGGTGCAGGCAGGCGTCCAGCGCCTGCGCGACTCCCTGGCCGCCGACGGGATGTTCGGGCCGACACGGGTGGAGGTGAACGAGGCCCGCGACCTGACCTTGATCTCGGCCCCGCTCAACGGCGACCCGGACAGCCGGGCGGCCACCGACTCGATCGGGCGCATCCGTTCGGAGTACGTGCGCGACGCCTTCCCCGAGGGGACGGGCGCCGACGTGCTGGTGGGCGGGCGGACGGCGTTCAACAAGGACTTCTTCGACATCAGCCACACCTACATGCCCATCGTGTTCGTCTTCGTGCTGGGCCTGTCGTTCATCCTGCTCACCGTGGCGTTCAGGTCGCTGGTGGTGCCCCTCAAGGCCATCCTGCTCAACCTGCTGTCCGTGGCTGCCGCCTACGGGCTGATCACCCTGGTGTTCCAGGAGGGGGTGGGCGCCGACCTGTTGGGCTTCCAGCAGGTCGAGGTCATCGAGGCGTGGCTCCCGCTGTTCCTCTTCTCGGTGCTGTTCGGCCTGTCGATGGACTACCACGTGTTCCTGCTGTCCCGCATCCGGGAGCACTACGACCAGACCGGAGACAACACCGGGTCGGTGGCCTACGGGCTGCGCACCACCGCGGGGATCATCACCGGAGCCGCCCTCATCATGGTGGCGGTGTTCGGGGGGTTCGCTTCGGGACGGATGGCCGCCTTCCAGCAGATGGGCTTCGGCCTGGCCGCCGCCGTCCTGATCGACGCCACCCTCATCCGCTCCGTGCTCGTGCCCGCCAGCATGAAGCTCCTTGGCAACCGCAACTGGTACCTGCCCCACTGGCTGGAGTGGCTGCCCAAGGTCACGGTGGACGGCGACGTGGAGACCACCATGGACGACCGGGCGGCCGAGCCGGTCGGCGCCGGGCAGAGGTAGCCTTTGGCACCCCGGGGACCCACAGGAGGTTCCTCGTGACCACATCGACAGCTACACGGCCTTCGTCCCCGGCGAGAGCCCTAACGACGGAGAGCGAGGCGAGCGTCGCGGAGGTTGTCCGGCCGCTCGTCGAGGTCCTGCTGGGGCGTCCGGTCCCGGTCCGTTTCGAGTTCTACGACGGGTCCACGCTGGGTCCGGTGAGCGCGCCGGGCACTGTCTCCGTCCGGTCGGCCGCCGCCCTCCGCCGGATCCTGTGGGCGCCGGGAGAGCTGGGACTGGCCCGGGCCTTCGTCGCCGGAGACGTGGAGTTCGAGGGCGACGTGTTCGCCGTCCTGCGGATCCTCCAGACCACCGCCCCGGCTGACCTCCGCTTCTTCGGCCTGGCCGCTCTCTCAGCCGCGGTGCGGGCCGCCCGCCGGCTGGGCCTGGCCGCCCGACCGCTTCCTCCACCGGCCGAGGAGGTCCTGCCGGCTGGCTGGCGGCACTCGATCCGGCGGGACGCATCGGCGGTCAGCCACCACTACGACGTCGGCAACGACTTCTACCGGCTGGTGCTCGGTCCCAGCCTGACGTACTCCTGTGCCCGGTTCGTCGACGACCGCACCGCGTTGGAACACGCCCAAGCGGCCAAGTTCGAGCTCGTCTGCCGCAAGCTCGGCGTGCACGAACGGGCCGGCACCCGCCTCCTCGACGTCGGCTGTGGCTGGGGGTCGATGGCTCTGCACGCCGCGACGGTGCACGGCGCCGAGGTCGTCGGCGTCACCGTCAGCCGCGAACAGTACGAACTGGCCCGGCGCCGGGTGACCCAAGCGGGCCTCGGCGGGCGGGTGGAGATCCGCCTGCAGGACTACCGGCTGATCCGTGGCGAGCAGTTCGACGCCATCTCGTCGATCGGCATGTTCGAGCACGTGGGGCGGGGCCAGCAGGACCGGTACTTCGCCACGCTGCGCTCCCTCCTGCGGCCGGGCGGGCGGCTGCTGAACCACGCCATCTCCAGCCCGGGCTCCAGCAGGCCCGGCCGTCGCTCGTTCATGCACCGCTACGTCTTCCCGGACAGCGAGCTCCTCGACGTCGGCGACGTCGTCCTCGCCATGGAAAGAGCCGGCTTCGAAGTGCGTGACGTGGAGTCGTTGCGGGAGCACTACGTGCGGACGCTCCACGCATGGGTGGCCAACCTGGAAGCGGCCTGGGACCAGGCCGTGGCCCTCGTCGGCACCACCCGGGCGCGGATCTGGCGCATGTACATGGCCGGTTGCGCCAACCGCTTCGAGCAGGCCGCCATCAGCGTGCACCAGGTCCTGGGCGTCGTCGCCGACGGGGAGGGCCGCAGCTTCATGACTCCCACCCGGTCGGGTTGGGAGGCGCCGTAGGCAAGTGGTCAGTCGCCCCGTCGCACGGCCGCCCTCAACCGGCGGAGACCGGCGTAGGCGGCGGCGCCCGCCCCGACCCAAGGCCCGGCGACGATCAGGAGGTCGAGCGGCTGGTGCACGAGGGTGACGCGGACGATGGCATCGTTGGGATGCTCGATGGGAGGGACGTCCTTCTCCTCCACCCGGATCTTGTACGGCCCGCGGTAGACCATCGCTCGCATCGCCCTGTTCTGTCCGAAGCCGGGGCGTCTCAATCGTCGTCGCCGGGGAAGGAACGCCCCATGATCATCACCGAGCGAACCAAGCGGGCCATCCCGTTCAAGCCGCAGGACGCCAAACGGGTCGGGGAGGGCTGCTACTACCTCGACCAGATCGTGTGGCTGAACGGCGAGAACATCGAGATGGGCGACGGCGTGGGCTTCAACTACGGCTGCTACGTCAACGGGTTCGGCGGCCTGACGATCGGCGACGACACCATCTTCGGCCCGTACACGATGATCCACACCGCCAACCACAAGTTCGACGATGTGACCCGGCCCATCCAGGAGCAGGGCTGGGAGACGTCGCCCCCCGTCCAGATCGGGGCGCAGTGCTGGGTGGGCATGGGTGTCTGCATCCTCCCGGGCGTGCGCATCGGTGAGGGATGCGTCGTGGGCGCCGGGGCCGTGCTGACACAGGATCTGGACGCCTTCTCGGTCGCCGCGGGGAACCCGGCCAAGGTGATCCGCAGCCGCCGCTGATGCGGGTCCTCTTCCTCCAGCAACAACCGTGCATCCGTACGTTGAAGTACGCGGCCGGCCTCCGGAGTACCGATCGTCACTTCGAGCTCGGCTTCGCCTGCCAGGGTGAGACGCTCACCGGCTGGTACGGCGCGGGAGACGAGCTGTTCGACCGGTGGTGGCACCTGGACGGCGAGGCCGAGGCCGACCTGGGCCGGGTCCTGGCCGAGTTCCGGCCGGACGTGATCCACAGCCACAACCTGCCCGACCGGCTGACCGTGCTGGCCGTGAGTGTGGTGGACGGCAGGGTGCCCGTCATCCACGACAGCCACGACCTGCAGAGCCTGCGGCGGACGCCGTACGAGGACGGCTTTCCCGAGCCGGACGAGCCCGCCCTCCTGGAGAAGGCCGCGGTCCACGGCTGTACCGCGCTGGTGGGGGTGTCGGCTGAGATGCTGGCCGAGATCGACGCCCGCCACGGCCTGCCCGACCACGCGCTGGAGTTCGCCAACTACGCGTTGGCACTGGACCTGCCGTCGGTGCTGCCCCCGGCCGACCGCACTCGCACCGGGCCGTCGCGGCTGGTCTACGAGGGCACGCTGTCGACGAATGGCGGCCACTACGACCTGCGTGTCCTCTTCGTGGAGATCGTCTCGCAGGGGTTGCGGCTCGACATCTACCCGGCCCGGCCGGCGCCCGAGTACGAAGCCCTGGCTTCGGACCATCCGGGCATGACCTGCCACCGGATGCTGCCGCCGCCGGAGCTGCTCCGGCGGTTGCCCGAGTACGACTTCGGTTGGGCCGGGTTCAACGCGTCGCTCAACCGCGCCCATCTGGACACCGCCCTGCCCAACAAGGTGTTCGAGTACCTGGGATGCGGGCTTCCGGTCCTCACGTTGGACCACCGTGCGCTCCAGCGTCTGGTGGCCGAGGAGGGTGTGGGCGTCACCCTCCCGGCTGTCGACGGCCTGGGTGACCGCCTGGCCGAGCTGGACGTGGCCGCGCTGCGCCGGCAGGTGGCTGCCGTCCGGCACCGGCTCACGATCGAAGCCAACATCAGCCGGCTGGTCGACCTCTACGACCAGGTCGTCGGGTGACGGTGCCGCCGCGGGTCGCGGTCGTGGGGTGTGGCCGGTGGGGAGCGAATCTGGTCCGGACGTTCGCTGGCCTCGGCGCGCTGCGGTGCGTCGTTGACACCGAGCCGGCCACGGCCAAGGAGATGGCCGAGACGTACGGCGTGCCGGCTACCGACCTGGACGTGGCCCTGGCCGATGAAGGAGTGGACGGTGTCGTCGTCAGCGTCCCGGCCGCCCAGCACGTCGCCGTTGCCTCGCAGGCCCTGGCCGCCGGCAAGCACGTGTTCGTCGAGAAGCCGCTGGCCCTACGCGTCGCCGGTGCCGAGCAGCTGTGCCGGGAGGCCGAACAGCGCGGGCGGGTACTGATGGTGGGCCACGTGCTGCGCTACCACCCCGCGTTCCTGGCGCTGGAAGAGCTGGTGCGGACGGGGGAGCTCGGCCACCTGCGCTACGTCTACTCCAACCGGCTGAACCTGGGACGTATCCGCCGGGAGGAGGACATCCTGTGGAGCTTCGCCCCCCACGACCTGTCGATGATCCTGTCGTTGGTCGGCGCCGAGCCCGTGTCCGTGCGGGCGGTGGGCGGCAGCTGGCTGGGGGCCGGAATCGCCGATGTCACCGTCACCCACCTTCGCTTCCCGGGCGGCGAGCGGGCCCACGTCTTCGTGTCGTGGCTGCACCCGTTCAAGGAGCAGAAGTTGGTGGTGGTCGGTGAGACGGCCATGGCGGTCTTCGACGACGGCGAGGCGTGGCCGTCGAAGCTGCGGATCTACCGCCATGGCGTCGAGTGGCACGACGGGCTGCCGGAGGCGGTGAAGGCGGCGCCCGAGGCCCTCGACCTCAACCCCCAGGAGCCACTGGAGGCCGAGTGCCGGCACTTCCTCGACTGCATGGCCCGGGGAGCGACGCCGCGGACCGACGGGTGGGAGGGGGTGCGAACGCTGCGCGTCCTCCAAGCTGCGACGGAGTCCATGGTCCAGGAGCAGGAGCCCAGCCGGCACCCCGGGGTGCTCGTCCACGAGAGCGCCTACGTCGACGAGCCGTGTCAGATCGGCGAGGGCACGATGATCTGGCATTTCAGCCACGTGCTGGCGGGCACGAGGATCGGTCGCAACTGCACGCTGGGCCAGAACGTCATGGTCGGCCCGGACGTGGTGGTAGGCGACAACTGCAAGATCCAGAACAACGTCAGCGTGTACCGGGGCGTCACCCTGGAGGACGGGGTGTTCTGCGGGCCCGGGGCCATCTTCACCAACGTGGCCAACCCGCGGGCCGAGATCGACCGCAGCGCCGAGTTCCGGCCCACCCGGGTGGGGCGAGGTGCCACCATCGGCGCAGGGGCCACGATCGTCTGCGGCCACGACATCGGACCGTGGGCCTTCGTCGCCGCCGGCGCCGTGGTCACAACCGACGTTCCGGCCCATGCCCTCGTCGCCGGCGTGCCGGCCCGTCGGATCGGTTGGGTGAGCCACGCCGGCGAGCGGCTGGACGAGGGCCTCGTCTGCCCCCGCACCGGCCGGGGGTACAGGTTGGTCGAGGGCGAGCGGCTGGAGGAGATATGAGCCGGGAGTCGAGTTGCGCACAGCGGGTGCCGTTCAGCGTTGTGGACGAGGCGGTGTACCTGCTCGACAACGAGGTTGAGCCGTGGAGCGTCCAGCTCGAGGCGCGGGTCGCCGGCCGGCTTG
>JBOGIE010000007.1:0-22314 GCA_050742435.1 Acidimicrobiales bacterium
GGTCCCTCCACGGTGCTCGAGACCGGGGAGGGGGCGGTCCACGCCGAGATCGAGATCGTGAACCGGGGGCGGGAGGCCGGCGTGATCCGGCGGGTCGACGGCCGGCGGGTCGAGGGACCGGCGGCCCCGGTGCTCGTCACCCGGCGGGACAGTCACCCACCCCAACGGGGATGGTGGGTCTCGAACATCCTGCACCCGGGCGAGTCGTGCGTGGCCGAGATCGACCTGGAGGTGGCGGAGGTGTCACCCGGGCCGGTGATCGTCGAGCTGGATGTCCACGAGATCGGCCGGCGCCTCCTCGTACACCGCAAGGTACGGCTGACGCTGCCCACGGTGGCCCCCGTCAACTGAGCCGGCTGCCGCCCCCCGGCCCGGCGGCTCAGAGGTGAGGTTCGAGCCGGGCCCCGGGGGGCCCCCTGTGGGACTACTCGCGGACGACCTGGATGGTGCCCAGTGCGGGATCGCGGGGGCCGACGATGCGGCAGCCGGCCTCCACCTGCAGGGCCAGGTACTCCACGAGCTCGGGGGTCAGGCGCTCGCCGGGCACCACGACCGGGATGCCCGGCGGGTAGCTGGCCGCCATCTCGGCCGCCACCCGCCCGGCCGACTCCCGCAACGGGACGCGCTCCTGGGGAGCGTGGAATGCCTCGGTGGGGCTCAGCACCTGGGCCGGCAGGTGCACGAGCCCGCTTTCCAGGAAGCCGGCCTTGGGAGGGGCCGGGTCGTGCAGCTTGTCGGCCACCTCGAGCAGCGAGGAGACCAGGCGCCCGACCGTGTGCCGGTCGTGGCCGATGGTGATGTTGGCCAGGACGTTGGCGAAGTCGGACATCTCGACGGCCACGCCGTAGGAGTCGAACAGGATGCGGTCGACCTCGTAGCCGGTGTGCCCGGTTCCGACCACGTTGACGCAGAGCCGGGTGGGGTCGACGGCCTCGACCCCGTACTGGCCCACCAGCCGCTTGTCGATGCAGGACAGCCGGGGGTGCTCGCCCAGGACCGCCCGGGCCTCCTCGGCCAGTGCGATCGTCTCGTGCAGCAGGATCTCACCCTCGGTGGCCATCTGCATACGGGCAACGTCGAGCGAGGCATAAAGGAGGCACGAGGGGCTGGTGCTCAACAGGAGCTTGCTCACCACCTCGACCCGGTCCTGGTCGATGAAGGACCCCTGTACGTGGAGCATCGACGCCTGGGTGACGGCGCCGATCAGCTTGTGGGCCCCGGTCACGGCGGCGTCAGCGCCCAACGCCATGGCGTGGGAGGGCAGCCCGTCGTGGAACGGGAGGTGCGGTCCCCACGCCTCGTCGACGAGCAGGGGGATGCCGTGGCCGTGGGCCACCTCGGCGATGCCGGCGACGTCGCAGCAGGTGCCGTAGTAGGTCGGGGAGACGATCAGCACCGCCTTGGCCTGCGGGTGGGCCTCCAGCCCGGCCCGGACCGTCTCCAGGGTGACCCCGTGGGCGATGTGGCTGGCCGGGTCGAGCTCCGGTGGCAGGTAGACCGGGCGGACACCCGCCAGGATCAGGGCGGAGACGATGGCCTTGTGGGTGTTCCGCGACGTCAGGATCACGTCGCCGGGGTGGCAGACGCTGATCACCATCGCCTGGTTGCCACTCGTCGAGCCGTTCACAAGGAACCACGAGCGGTCGGCGCCGTAGGCGGCGGCGGCCAGCTCCTGGGCCTGCTCCAGGGCGGACCCCGGCTTCCCGTCCAGGTTGCCCAGCCCCGTGCACAGGTCGAGCTCCAGGGTCTTCGCCCCGAACAGGTCGGCGAGCCGGTCGTGGCCACCCCTACCCTGGATGTGGCCCGGGGTGTGGAAGACGGCGCGGGGCACTCCGGCGTACTCGCACAGGGCCTCGAAGTACGGCGCCCGCTCCTGGTTCAGCGAGATCATCGGGGCGGAACCCTAGTCGCCGGGAGCCTCAGGGATGGGGATCCAAGCCCCTCCGGATCGGATGGTGCCGGCGCCGGCCGGCGGGCCGGCCTCACCACGCAGGAGAGCCCCCCAGGTCTCGGGCCCGACGATGCCGTCGTCGCCCAGGCCTCGGCTTTGTTGGAACGCTCGCGCCGCCGCCTCCGTCCTGGGGCCGAACTTGCCGTCGATGCCCTGGAGGTCCGCCCCGTGGGCGATCAGCAGGGCTTGGGCGTTCTTGACGGGCTGGCCGGTGGCGCCCTTCCTGAGCGTCGCGGGTGTCGGGATCGCCATGTTCTCGGCCGTCTCCTCTCCCGTCACACTGTCTCAGACCGCTGCGACCGGCGAAGACCGTCCACCTCCAGGCACAGCAGGCGCGGACCGGCGGCCGCAACCAGCCCGCCGTCGAACACTGCCAGCGACATCACAGGGTCGAACAGCGGGAGGGTCATCCGGCAGCTTCCGTCGGTGAGATCCCATATGCGCAGCGCCCCGTCGTCGCCGCCGGAGACGGCAGCCGCCCGATCGGCGAAGGAGCACTGGGCGAGGGCCCGGACCCGCCCCTGCTGCCCCACGAGTGGGTCCCCCGCCTGCACGCCATGGGCCAGGTCCCAGACCCGGATGGTGCCGTCCAGGTGGCCGGCCAGGGCGACGTCGCGGCCACCCACGGTGCCCGTGGCCACCTTCATCACGGGACCGGCACCGGCGTCGAGGGGAGGGCCGACGCCGATCCGGTCGACGAAGTCCCACACCC
The DNA here is from genome assembly GCA_050742435.1 of Acidimicrobiales bacterium. GTDB lineage: Bacteria > Actinomycetota > Acidimicrobiia > Acidimicrobiales > AC-14 > CADCTB01. The sequence goes on from JBOGIE010000007.1 coordinate 2,664, forward strand.
CCACGGTGCCGTCCCATCCACCGGACACGGCAACCAACCTGCCCGCCAGCATGCCCAGGGTGACGCTCTGCACCCATCCGACGTGGGCGTTGAGCGGTGCCCCTTCCGGTCGCTGGGCGACGAGATCCCACAGCCGCAGTGTCCCGTCGTCCCCACCGGAGACGGCAACGACGCGGTCCTCCACCGATCCGAGCACGGCGTGCGCCGCCCCTTCCGGTCGGTGACCTCTCATCGGCGACCCGATGGGTGTCCATGCCTCCAGGTCCCACAGGCGGAGCGTGCCGTCGCGGCCACCAGACAACGCCCGGGCCCGGCCCTCGACGGCCGCCACCCCGACACTCATGACCCAGTCGACATGGCCGGCCAGAGGCGGTCCGACCGGTGCACCCGACCGGAGGTCCCAGACGCGAACCGTCCCGTCGTGGCCGCCCGAGAGGGCAACCGCCTTGCCGCCGGCGTGGCCGACGGCGACGGTCTCGACCGCACCGGCGTGGCCGTCGGGGGGCGGGTCGACGTCGTCGGCCGACGCCAGGTCCCATACCCGTACCGTGCCGTCGCCGCCGCTGGACACCGCCACCGCCCGGCCGTCGAGGGACCCCAGGGCGAGCCCAGTCACGCTCGCGGTGTGGCCGGTCATGGGCACCCCCAGGGGGTCACGGGTAAGGGCGTCCCACGCCCGCACCGCACCGTCGGAGCCGCCAGCGACAACGGTCGGGCGACCGTCCACGTGGCCGACGGCCACGGCCATGACCCATCCGTCGAGGGCGGCGATCGGCGCCGGTAACGGCTGGTGGGTGGCCAGGTCCCACATCCGGACCGTCCCGTCGTCCCCGCCCGAGATGGCGACGGCGTGCTGGCCCACGGTGCCGCCGGCGACGGCACGAACCCAACCGGCATGACCGGTGAACGGCTCACCCGAAGCGGTGCCGGTCGCCGGGTCCCACGTCCGCACGGTGCCGTCGCGCCCGGCACTGAGCCCAGCCACGCCTCCGTCCAGCTCAACCAGTGCAACCCCTTCGACCGGCCCCCGGTGGCCTGTCATGGGGCCACAGACCGGGTGGCGGGTCTCAAGGTCCCAGGCCCGCACCGTGCCGTCCCAGCTGCCCGAGATCGCGGTCAGCCGCCCACCCACCGAGGCCACGGCCAACGACGTCACTCCACCACCGTGCCCGGCGATCGGCCCGCCCGACGGTTGGCCGGCGGCGACGTCCCACACTCGGAGCGTGCCGTCCCACCCACCCGAAACCGCAAGGAGGCGGCCACCCATGGAAGCGAGAGCCACGGCGCTGACCCCGCCGACGTGCCCGGCGAACGGCTCGCCCATCACCTCAGCGGAGGCCAGGTCCCACGCCAGCAACGAGCCGTCCCAGCTGGCGGAGACGACCACGTCGCGGCCCTCGGTGGAGCCAAGGGCGACCGACTCGACCCATTCGGCGTGCCCGGCGAGGGTCTGGAGGGCCGCATCGCGCTGGCCTTGGAGCCAGCGGACCCTGAGCGGTCCGGGCGGGCCTTCGGCGACCGTCTCGCCGCTGCGTGCCGCGGAGAGCGACAGGGCGAACCGGCGCTCGTCCGGCAGGCGGCCGCCAAGCCCGTGGGACGCCCGGCGGTAGGCGCGGACCACCGCGCCGACGTTGCCGGCCGCGCTGATGGGGAGCGACCGGAGCGTGGCTGACGGCAAGGCGTTCTCGAGGAAGCCGGGAGCTACCACCAGCCGCTCGATGCGCCCTCCGGGCCTGGCGTGGCGGGGCAGCGTGGCGGCGAGGTACGGGTCGATGTCCTGCCATCGCCGCGCCGCACCGAAGTCGATCAACAGGTCGGCGATCCGGGCGTGCACCGTGGCGTCGACCTCATGGCGCGATCTCGTGGTGTCGCGGAGGTGCTCCCGAAGCCGTTCGTGGTACAGCCGGTAGACAGCCCATCCGTCGACTTCCGCCTCCAGGAGGTGGCCCGCCGCCTCCCGCAGCAACATGGCCACGTCGTCGTCCTCGTACGCCTGCCCGGTGACCGCGAGGGTCATGGCCGGGAGGAGGCGCCGGGGTACGCCCGATCCTTCGTCCCAGGCCAGGCCCTCCAGCAGGGCGCGAATCGTCCGCTCGGCCCCTGCGCCGAGGCGATCACGGTACGCGGCGAGGTCGGCCTCGAAGGCCTCGGCAAACCCGGACGGAAGTCGATGCTGCCAGTCCGTGTCCAGGGTCACCGCCGGCCGGGTGGCGAGCAGCTTGGTCAGGAGCCGGGCGACCAGGAAGCTGCCGACCCGGCGCCCATCGGGAAGCGGGTCGCTCAGTGCTCGACTGGCAACCACGGCGCCCACCTCGCGGGCGAGCTCGGGGCGCCCTGCGTACCCGGACCCTGCCAGGTGCAGGAGCCGGTCGGCGCTGTACGCGGCGATGTCCTCGAGCGTCCGGGGCTCGTGGACGAGGTCGACCACCTGGTCTTCGCCGGTGCCCACCTCACTCCACCGGCACACCCCCGGACGGGTTCCGAGCAGGACCTTGACGCCCTCCAGTCTCGACAGCGGGACCACGACCTCGTCGACCAATCGGCGGGCGTGGCCCTGGGCCGCCTCGTCCAGCGCGTCCACGGCCACGAGCGTCGGGCCCGGCAGCTGGGCGAGGTGCTCGGCCAGCTCGCTGACCTTTCGCAAGGGACCGGCGCCAAGGGCGTCCCCGAGGTGGTCGAGCAGCTCGTCCACCCGCTTGTGCCGGGCGTGGAACACGACGACTCGGAGGCCCTCGGGCGGGATCGTGCCCGGGGCGGCCGCAGCGAGGACCCCCGCACCGGCCGCCCGCTGCCGATATTCGGGCACGGACAGGGTGATGACCCGGCCGACGACGGCCGATTTGCCGACACCGGCGGGGCCGGTGACCACGAACAGGCCGCGCCCCGGCCGCTCCAGCCACGAGACGATGCGGCGCAGGACCGACGTCCGGCCGGTGAAGAACCAGCCGAGCTGCCCGGCCTCGACGCCGCGAGCCTTCGGCAGGAAGTGGGCCTCGTCGAGTGGCACAGCGAGCGATTGTGGCCGGTACCGCGGGTTGGGAAAGACGCGGCCGGCGAGCCGGCGCCCGCCCAACTTCGGGACCGCACCCCCTGCGGCCGGCTCGTCCTCCGAGAGCCTGTCGTCAAGCCGGCGAATCAGATCCTCCACGAACAGGAAGCGCTCGGTGGTGCTCCACCATCCTCGCTCTGGTCCCTCCGCCAGGACGGCGGCGAGGGCAGTGGTGAAGACGCCGGCCTCCGACTCGGTGGTGGCGTCCGACGAGGCGATAAGTGCGCACGACTGGTCTGGGCCACTGGCCACCTTGTCCAGCCGGCGGAACAGGCGCTCGGCCACGCTCTCGGCGAAGCAGCCGTCTACGACGACGACCCATCGCCGAAGGTCGGGCCACTGATCCAGTCGGCCAGGGTGTCCGCCGCCACCGGATGGTCGGAAAGAAGGAGCCTCGGAAAGCCGGTGAAGTCCCGCTCGCAATGGCCGCTCCAGATGAGGACCCCCACCTCGGCCTTCGCCGCTCCCCACGCCCGAAGGGCGGAGCGGACGTCGACCTCGTCGGCGCGGGGGAGCACGCACAGGCTCACGGGCACGTTGTCCAGAGGCCCGCCGTCAGGCCCGGCGAACAGCTCGACCAGCGCCCCACCGGCCGCGCCCACGCGGGGAGCGTCGCGCGCGGGGTCGTCGTACTGAGCCACTCCGACCGTGACCAGGGCACAACGCTCGCTTTCCCCCTCCCGCACGACCGATGATCGTAGAGTCAAAGACGTGGGGATCCCCGACTGACCGCCGGTGGGCGACGTCTGCATCCTGGTCCCCGGCATCGGCGGCAGCGAGCTCGTCGCGGATGGCCGCACCGTGTGGGACGTCTCCAAGCGCTACTTCTTACGGTCGCTGCTCACCTCGGGGGAGCCGTTCGCGCGGCTGACGCTGGAGGACCGGGCTTCACGCGACGGGATCGTGGCCGGCCGGCCGTTCTCCGGCATCACCTTCATCCCCGGGTTCTGGCACCACGGCCGCACCCTGCCGCTCCTCTCGGTGCTCCGCCGCCAGTTCGGACCCGCCCACGTCCTGGCGTTCGCGTACGACTGGCGGCACTCGGTTGCCGCCTCCGCTGCCCTGCTGGCCAAGGCGGTTGACGAGGCGCTGGCCTCCCGCCCGGAGGGCACCCGTATGGTCCTGGTGGCCCATTCCATGGGCGGCCTGGTCGCCCGCCGCTATCTCGCCTGCGAGGGCGGGGCCGAGCGTTGCTCCCTCCTCGTCTCCGTCGGCACCCCCTACCGCGGCGCGGTCAAGGCCCTTGACGTGCTGGCGCACGGCGTCCGCCTTCTGCCCGCGCCGGCCAGGGATCGCTTTTTGACATTCGTGCGGTCGCTTCCGTCCGTGTACGAGCTGCTGCCCTCCTACGACTGCTTCGTCGAACGGGACGGCTCTCGGACGGGCCTCTCCTCAGGATGGCCGGCCGTCCTGGCCTCGTCGGAGCTCTACGACGCAGCCTGCGCCGTCCATGCTGAGACAGAGCGTGCCGTGGTGGGCCTCGGGAGCGACATGCCGCAACCGCTGGTCGTCGTGGGTCAACACCAATGGACGCCCACGTTCGCCCGCCGGCGACCCGACGGCGACGTCGTCATCCTGACAAGAGGCGATGTCGTGCCGCCCGCTGCGCCCGGGAGCCGCGGCGACGGGACCGTCCCGCGTGGGTCGGCGCAGCCGCCGGAGTGGGGTGAGGAAGTCACCCGGGCGCACGCCGTCGTGGGGCGTCACGTCGACCTGCCCGCGGCCCCGAGCACGCTGCAGGCGCTGGGCGCGGCACTCAGGGGCCGGGAGTACATGGGGCTCGGCACCGACACGCAGGACTCGCTTGCCGTCGACATTCCGGACGTCGTTGCCGGGACCGAGCCGGTGGAAGTCCGAGCCACCCATCCCGACGACCGCCTCTCGCTCGAACTGTGGATGGCGGACATCCACACCGGGGCGACGGTGGCCCACCAGGCCCTGGCCAGCCTCGGCGACGGCGAGTACCGCCAGCTGCTGCCCGATGTCCCTCCAGGCGCGTACGAGGTCGCGGTGACGGGTCTGGCCGACGGCCGACCCCATCGGATCAGCGACCTTCTTCTCAAGCTACCCGAGGGCACCGGCTGAGGCCTCGCCGCCCGGCCATCGGCGCCCACCTGGGAATGCGGGGCATGTGGGTTGCTAACGTGTTCCATGGCGTTTCGTCTCAAACGTCTGGCTGACGAGCTGCGCATGAGGCGCAAACGGCTCGACGCCTTCGCCTACGCCCCGGAGTGGCCGGGGAAGGCGCCGGCCCTGGCCCGCGAGCAGGCCCAGTACGACGGCTGCCTGCTCCTGGCCACCCGGATGCTGGAGCTTCCCGTGCCGGACCAGGAGCCGACGCCCGGCCGGCCGCTCCCGCCCGAGGTCCGGGCCGTCCTCGAGGACCGCCTGGCCCACGCCGGCCTCGACGTGTTCGCCCCCCGATCGGAGATGCAGGAGGACGCCCTCGGCGAGGGCGGCCTCATCCTGTGAAACAGGGCACGTTTGCCCTACCCTCGGCGTTGTAGACATGGGGCGGGCACAGGGCGTGCCGACCCGAGGAGGACCTGACCGTGCGCACGAGCAACAACCCCGCGCTCACCCGGAGCCCGGCTTTCGGCGGAGAACGACTGCGGACGGCCGACCCGCTGGAGGACGCCTTCCAGGCGCCCAGCGCCACCTCCCGCCACACCGGCCGCATGACGGTCGACGACGTGGTCAACAAGGTCGGCCTGCTGCTCGCGGTCGCCATCGCCACCGGGGCCGTCACCTGGGCGCTGGACCTGGGCGGGCTGGCCTTCCCGGCCGCCCTGGTCGGCTTCGGGCTGGCCATGGTGATCATCTTCAAGCAGATCACCAGCCCCGGCCTGATCCTGGCCTACGCCGCGGTCGAGGGCGTGTTCCTCGGCGGCATCAGCCACTTCTTCAACACCCAGTACCCCGGCATCGTCGTCCAGGCGGTCGTGGGCACCGCGGCGGTCACCGGCGGCGTGCTGGCCCTGTACAAGAGCGGGCGCATCAAGGTCACCCCGCAGTTCACCAAGATGGTGGTGGGCGCCACCATCGGGTTCGTCGTCCTGATCATGGTCAACCTGGTCGCCGGGTTCTTCACCGACGGCGGCCTGGGGCTGCGCGAGGGCCCGCTCGGCATCGCGGTGGGCCTGTTCGCCATCGGGCTGGCCTCCATGAACCTGATCCTGGACTTCGACATGGTGGAGAAGGGAGCCCGGGCCGGCGCCCCGGCCCGCTACTCCTGGTTCGCCGCCTTCGGGATCATGGTCACCCTGGTGTGGCTCTACATCGAGATCCTCCGCCTGCTGGCCATCCTGCGGGGCAACGACTGATCCGTCGCCGCGGCTGAGCCCGCCCGCTAGCGTTCCGCCGATGAGGCGGCGGTGGCGGGCGGCGGTGATGGCCGGCACGTTCCTTATCGCCGGCGCCTGCGGCGGTGGCGGCGGCGGGCCGGAGGCGGCATCGGCCCCGGCGGCCCGGGCCCTCCCCCGCGACCTGGTCGTGGAGGAGCGCACGGAGCCGCTCGTCGACTCCACCCGCACCACCGAGGGCTTCGGGAGCGTCGCCCCGTCAGACACCCGCGCCCTGCCCACCCGGGTGTTCCACCCGGCCCCCGGCCAGCCGGGGCGCCCGTATCCCCTGCTCCTCTTCGCCCACGGCTCGGGCGGGCTGGGGACGGGCTACGACACGCTGCTGCGGACCTGGGCCGCGGCCGGCTACGTGGTGGCCGCCCCCGCCTTTCCCGTGGCCCGGGAGGACGCTTCCGCCGGCGACTGGACCGTCGACCTGCCCAAGGTGCCGGGGGACGTGTCCTTCGTGGTCGACGAGGTCCTGCGGCTGAACACCGACGCCACCTCGCCGCTACAGGGCGCGGTCGACCCCGGACGGATCGGGGTGGCCGGCCACTCCATGGGGGGCATGATCACCCTGGCCGTGGCCGGGAACACCTGCTGCCACGACGCCCGGATCAAGGCGGCCGTGGTGCTGGCCGGGCGGGAGACCCCCTTCGGCGCCGGCCAGTTCTGGGCCCGGATCATCACGCCGATCCTGCTGGTCCACGGCGACGACGACCACAACGTGGTCTACGCCGACGGTCGCCGGGCCTTCGCCAACGCCCCGCCGCCCCGGTTCCTGCTCACCGTCCTCGGCGGCGACCACGGCACGCCGTACACCGGCGACCCCACCCACCCCCAGGCCGGCCTGGTCCGCGAGGCCACCCTGGACTTCCTCGACCACTTCCTCCACGGCGACCCCGGCGGGCTCGACCGCCTGCAGTCCCGGACGTCGGCGCCGGGCGTGGCCACGCTCGAACAGGAGCGGTAGGGAGCTGGGTGCTGGGGGCACCCGGCCGCCCACCGGCAGTGAGTAGACCGGTGGGGAAATGGGTACGACTTCAGCAATGCAAAGCGAGCTGGAGGTTTTGATCTAATGGGTATCGGTGTCAGTGTCTTTCTGATCGCAATCGGCGCCATTCTCGCCTTCGCCGTCGACGTCGCCGTCTCGGGCATCGACCTGTCCACCGTGGGCGTCATCCTGATGATCGTGGGCGCCATCGGCCTGGTCACGAGCATGCTGATCTTCGGTGGCTCGGGTTGGGGCGGCCGCCGCACCACCGTCGTCGAGGACGACTACGTCGAGCCGGTGGGCCGTCGCCGCACCGTCGACTATTAGCGGGGGGAGGGCAGGCCCTCCCCCCGGCCCCCTCCCGGCCGGCCCTGCGTTAGACGAGTCTGGTCCGGGCCGGCAAAGCCGGCCCTCGGCCGACAAGTCTGTGCGTCATGGGCAAGCGCAAGGCAGTGCCGGTGATGGCCTCGGCGAGTGTGGCGAACATCAATGACGTGCTCGACGGCCATGTGGCCTTGGAGGTCGAGTGCGTGGATCGCCTGTACCTGAACGCCTACGTCCCGAACCTGCAGGTCGGCGGCCAGGTGGTTCGCTTCCTCACCGAGCACCTGGGGAACCCGATCCCCTCGCCGGCACTGTTCGAGAAGATCGGCAACCGGTTCCGGCGGGAGGTGAAGGCCTACGCGCAGCGCCACGGCATCCCGATCCTGGCCCTGAAGAAGCCGGACCGGACCCGCTGGGACGACCGCAAGCTCGACCACGTCGGGCCGTACCTGTCCGCCGCTGAGCGGGCCGGGCGCTTCGGGGTGGTGGCGATCGTCTCCGCCCAGGAGTTCCAGTGGGTCTTCGGAGCCCGCGACGTGGCCACCCAGCCGAGGGCCGTCTGCTACGCCTTCGACAAGTCCGAGCGCCGGGTGGGCACTTACTACTTCTACGTCCGCGACGCCGAATTCGGGGCCGGCTTCATCAAGATCTGCACCTACTTCCCCTATCCGGCCAAGGTGTGGTGCAACGGCCATGAGTGGGCCAAGCGCCAGGCCGACCGGGAAGGCATCGCCTACACCGCCCTGGCCAACGGCTTCGCTGCCTGCGCCGAGCCCCAGCGCCTCCAGGGGATCTGCGACCGCTTCGGCCCCGCCGACGTGCAGGGCTTCTTCGACCGCTGGATCGATCGGATCCCCACGCCGTTCACGGCTGCCGACCGGGCCGGCGGTTACTGGTGGGAGCTGTCCATGCGCCAGGTCGAGCTCAGCCGCACCCTGGTCTTCGACGACCCCCGCCGGGCCCGGAGCTTCTTCGAGTCCCTGGTGGCCGACAACGTGGGCATCGGCCGGCCCGAGCAGGTCTCGTTGGTCTTCGAGCGCCGGGTGCATACAGAACACCAAGGGCATCTTCCGCACCCGGGTGTTCGGGCGGGGCACCGAGGTGGCCATGGACTTCCGCTACAAGCACAGCCGGGTCAAGCAGTACTTGAAGGAAGGGAGGGCGCTGAGAATCGAGACCGTCATCAACAAGCCCCGGGACATCGGGGTCCGCTCCCGGCTCGAGCACATGGGCGAGCTGGTGGCCAAGGCCCGCGAGGTCAACCGTCGTCTGCTAGAGATCGAACGTGCCGGCCAGGGCTGTGCCATCGGCTCTGCGCTCTTTGAGCGCATCCACCAGCCCTACGTACGGGAGGGCCAAAGAACCGGGGCCTTGCGCTTCGGGGATCAACGCGCCATGGCCCTGGCCGGTGCACTGTGCCTCATGGTCCACGCCGTCACCGGCTTCACCAACGCCAGCCTTCGCGGGCTCGTCGCCGGACTCCTCGGTCGGGACTACAGCACCAATCAGATGACCTATGACCTGCGCCGTCTCCGTCTCCACGGGCTGATCGAACGAATTTCCCACACCAACACCTACGCCCTCACGCCGGAGGGCATCCGGGTGGCCGTCTTCTTCACCAAGCTCGACCGACGGCTCCTTCATCCGCTCCTCGCCGCCGACCGACCACCCGGACCCGTCGAGGTGCGGCGCGCCCTGGCCACCATCGACCGTGCCGTCAACGACTACGTCACAGGAGCACGCCTGGGGAGGGCCGCAGCTTGAAACCTGTCACAACGTTCAAAGTCCCAACCCCCAAGAAGAACTAGCCGTACCACCGCGCTGAAGAGAAGGACCCGGCCACCCGGCCGGGTCCTTCTCTCGCGTTCAGAGGGCGGCCAGCAGGTTGGTGGCGGTAGCGACCGGCTTCACGTTGTACCAGGCGCAGGCGATGCGCCCGTCCTCGTCGATCAGGAAGGCCGAGCGCAGGATGCCCATGTACTTCCTGCCGTACATGCTCTTCTGGGCCCATACCCCGTAGGCCTCGGCCACCGAGTGGTCCTCGTCGGCCAGGAGCGGGAAGCCCAGGCCGTGCTTGGTGTCGAACTTGGCCTGCTTGGCGGGCTTGTCGGGGCTGATCCCGACGATGGCGGTGTCGCCTACCTGGCCGGCGATGTCACGCATCGCACACGACTGGGCCGTTCAGCCCGGGGTACCGGCCTTGGGGTAGAAGTACACGAGGACCTTGCGGCCCTTGTAGTCGGACAGCGACACCGGGCTGCTCGACTGGTCGAGGAGGGTGAACGGCGGAGCGTCGTCACCCGGTTGGAGGGGCATGGATCCGAGGGTATCGCCCGGCTGACCTACCCCTGATCGCCGTGGCCGGCGGCCCGCTGGCGCTCGAGGAAGTCATAGACCTCGCGCAGCTCCACGCCGGGGAAGGGGCCGGCCGGCAGCGCGGCGAAGATGTTCCCCTGGGCATGGGCCAGCGGCCACGCCCCTGCGCCCCGGCGGCGATCGGCGTCGGCCGGCCGCTGGCGGCAGCACTCCCCCACCGGGCAGCGGGAGGTGGCGACGACGGTGGTGTCGTGACCCCGGAACGAGCGGGCCTCGGCGGCCGTCGTCCCGATGGTGACCGTCTCGTGGCGGCTCACCTCGACCTGGGTGGCGCACCAGTAGGTGCCCGCCGGCGTCTCGGTGTACTGGGCGTGGTCGGCGAACCTGTCCTCCGAACGCAGGGCCCGGCGGGCGCCCCACTCCCGGCACGCCCGCTGCCCCTCGATGACCCCGTCGGCGTCGGTGGGGAAGGGCATGCCGTCGTTCTCGTAGGCCTTGCCGATGACGCCGTCCTCATCGGCCCGCAGAAAGTGGACGGGCAGGCCGAAGTGGTGGGTGACGAGGTTGGTCAGGCGGTGGGCCGCCATCTCGTAGGAGATGTAGAACACCTCGTTGAGGTCCTCGACGGCGATGTCCTGCCGGGCCCGCGCGCGGACCAGCATGGCGACGGCGGGACGCTCGGGAGCCAGCACCGCCCCGGCGAAGTAGTTGACCTCGACCTGCTGGCGCAGGAACTGCCCGAAGTCGGTGGGATCGGGATGGCCCAGGGCGAAGTGGCCGAGGGTCTGGAGCACCACGGACCGGGCGGCCCGGGTGGGCAGGGCGTTGCGCTGGTGGATGTAGATGCGGCGGCGGTCCAGGTCGGTGACCGACCGGGCGGAGACCGGAAGGTCCTGCACCCGCTCGATGCGGAACCCGAAGTGAGCGACCAGGTCGGCGAGCATGCGCTCGGTCACCGCCCCGCTGCCGTCGTAGCCCACGGCGGCCAGGGCCTTGGCCGCCTCGGCCTCGATCTCGGGGAAGTAGTTGTCGCGGTCGCGCATCTCGCCCCGGAGCTCGACGTTGGCCCGCCGCGCCGACTCCGGCGTGGCCGCCCGCGACTGCGACCGCTCCTTGAGGGCGTCGAAGAGGGTCACGACGTGCTCGAGCACGTCGTCGGGGACGCCGGCCGAGGGCTTCAGCCAGGGCAGCTTGAGCTCCTGGTAGAGCGGGTCCTCCTGCGCCCGGGCCAGGGCGATCAGCAACCCGGCCCGCCGGCTCGGCGGCTCGGCGGCCAGCAGCTCGCCCGGCTCCACTTCCAAGGCCCCGGCCAGGGCGTCGATCAGGGACAGCCGCGCCTCCCGCCGGCCGTTCTCGATGAGCGACAGGTACGGCGCGGCCCGGCCCACCTTCTCGCCCAGGGCGTCGAGGGTGAGGCCGCGCTCGCGCCGCAGGTGGCGGAGGCGCTGGCCGAAGAGCAGGGCGTCGAGCTGGGACACGAGAACTCCGATCGGGCGCGCCGGAATCGCGAACTTTGCCAGAAGTTATCGCCCCAGACAGCTTGCGTACAGGACTGACCACAACAAACACTCTTCTTGCGCCGGAAAGGAGTCCGGCCGGGGGAAAGGGGCAGCATGGACGTCGCCGGCATCGAGGTTCTGGGCGCCGAGCGCGACCCCGTGGTGCTGAGCAAGGAGGCGCTGGCGTTCGTCGCCGAGCTCCACCGCACCTTCGACGGGCGCCGCCGGGCCCTCCTCGTCGACCGGGCGGCCCGCCAGGCGCGGCTCGACGCCGGGGGCCGCCCCATCTTCCCCACCGCCACCCGGGCGGTGCGGGAGTCGGCGTGGTCGGTGTACCCCGTCCCCAAGGACCTGCTCGACCGCCGGGTGGAGATCACCGGCCCCCCGGACCGCAAGATGATGATCAACGCCCTCAACTCCGGCGCCCGGGTCTTCATGGCCGACTTCGAGGACTCCCTCTCCCCCACGTGGGCCAAGGTGGTGGAAGGCCAGCACAACCTGATCGACGCGGTCCGGCGGGCGATCTCCTTCGACGGGCCCGACGGCCGGCGCTACGACCTGGCCGGCGAGACGGCCACCATCATGGTCCGGCCCCGCGGCTGGCACCTCCACGAGAAGCACGTGCTGGTCGACGGCCGGCCCGTCTCGGCCAGCCTGTTCGACTTCGGCCTGGCCTTCTTCCACAACGCCCGGGAGCTCCTGGACCAGGGATCGGGACCGTACTTCTACCTGCCCAAGCTGGAGGGCCGCTTCGAGGCCCGGCTGTGGAACGACGTCTTCCTCGCCGCCCAGGAGACGCTGGGCCTGGCTCCGGGGACGATCAAGGCCACCGTCCTGGTCGAGACCGTACTGGCCGCCTTCGAGATGGACGAGATCCTCTACGAGCTGCGGGAGCACTCGGCCGGCCTCAACGCCGGCCGCTGGGACTACATCTTCAGCGTCGTCAAGAAGTTCCGCGAGGACCCCGAGTTCGTGCTCCCCGACCGGGCCACGGTCTCCATGTCCGTCCCGTTCATGCGGGCGTACACCGACCTGCTGGTGCGGACCTGCCACCGGCGGGGCGCCCACGCCATGGGCGGCATGGCCGCGTTCATCCCCAACCGGCGGGACCCCGAGGTCACCGCCGCCGCCCTGGCCCAGGTCCGCGCCGACAAGCGGCGGGAGTCGCAGGATGGCTTCGACGGCACGTGGGTGGCCCATCCCGACCTGGTCCCGGCGGCCACCGAGGTGTTCGACGGCGTCCTGGGCGACCGTCCCCACCAGCTCGAACACAGCCGCGACGACGTGGCCGTCAGCGCCGCCGACCTGCTGGCCGTGGGCGGCGCCGGCGCGGCGGTGACCGAACATGGCGTGCGCACCAACGTCCGGGTGGGCATCCAGTACGTCGAGTCATGGCTGCGGGGCGTCGGCGCCGCGGCCATCTCCAACATGATGGAGGACGCGGCCACGGCCGAGATCTGCCGGGCGCAGCTGTGGCAGTGGCTGCGCCACCGGGTCCGCACCGCCGAGGGCGGCACGGTGACGCCCGCCCTGCTGGCCACCGTCGCCGACGAGGAGCTGGCCGCCCTGCGCCGCGCCCTCGGCCCCGCCCGCTTCGACGGAGGGCGCTTCGACGACGCCCGCCGGCTCTTCGAGCGGGTGACCCTGGAGAGGCCTTTCGTCGAGTTCCTGACCCTTCCCGCCTACGACCTCATCGACTGACCCGTCGTGAGCCCCAAGGAGGCAACAGCAATGACGACCAGCACCGGCGAGCTCCGGCGGCGGGCGAAGCTGCTCGAAGCCGAGTGGGCCACCGATCCCCGCTGGGCGGGCGTGCGCCGGGACTACACGGCAGCGGACGTGATCCGGGTCCGGGGCTCGTTCGGCACCGAGCACACCCTGGCCCGGGCGGGTGCCGAGCGGCTCTGGCGCCTGGTCCACGAGCGGGACTACGTGCACGCCCTGGGCGCCATGACCGGCGGCCAGGCCACCCAGATGGTGCGGGCCGGCCTTGAAGCCATCTACGTCAGCGGCTGGCAGGTGGCGGCCGACGCCAACCTGGCCGAACAGGTGTACCCGGATCAGAGCCTATACCCGGCCAACAGCGTCGCCGCCCTGGTGCGCCGGATCAACAACGCCCTCCTGCGCGCCGACCAGGTCGAGTGGGCCGAGGGCCACGTCAGCCGGCACTGGCTCGTCCCCATCGTGGCCGACGCCGAGGCCGGCTTCGGCGGCCCCCTCAACGCCTACGAGGTCATGCGCTCGCTCGTCGAGGCGGGGGCGGCGGGGGTGCACTTCGAGGACCAGGTGGCGTCGGAGAAGAAGTGCGGCCACATGGGGGGCAAGGTGCTGGTGCCCACGGCGCAGCACGTGCGCACCCTCACGTCGGCCCGCCTGGCCGCCGACGTCGCGGGCGTCCCCACCCTCCTGGTGGCCCGCACGGACTCCCTGGGAGCCACCCTGTTGACCAGCGACGTCGACGAGCGCGACCGCCCCTTCCTCACCGGCGAGCGCACCGCCGAGGGCTACTACCGCACCCGGCCGTGCATGGAGGTCGCCATCGCCCGCGCCCTGGCCTACGCGCCGTACGCCGACCTGCTGTGGTGCGAGACGTCCACCCCCGACCTCGACGACGCCCGCCGCTTCGCCGAGGCCGTGCTGGCCGAGTTCCCCGACAAGGTGCTGGCGTACAACTGCTCGCCGTCGTTCAACTGGAAGCGCCACCTCGACGACGACACCATCGCCCGCTTCCAGAAGGAGCTGGGCGCCATGGGCTACCGATTCCAGTTCATCACCCTGGCCGGCTTCCACGCCCTCAACGCCGCGATGTTCGAGCTGGCCTCGGGCTACACGCGCGACGACATGAGCGCCTACGTGTCGCTCCAGGAGCGGGAGCTGGCGCTCGAGGTTGCGGGCTACACCGCCACCCGCCACCAGCGGGAGGTCGGCGCCGGCTACTTCGACGAACTGGCCAAGGTGATCTCCAGCGGCCAGGCCGCCACCCTGGCCATGCTGGGCTCCACCGAGGAGTCCCAGTTCGAGGGATAGCCCCGACGGGTTGCTGGGCGAGGCGTCAGCGACCGGGCCGGTCGTAGACGTAGAAACCGCGCCCCGTCTTGCGGCCCAGCAGGCCGGCGTCGACCATGCGCGAAAGCAGGGGCGGCGGGGCGTAGAGCGGCTCTTTGAACTCCTCGTAGAGCGACGCGGCCGCGGCCAGGGTGACGTCGAGCCCGATGAAGTCGACCAGGGCCAGCGGTCCCATGGGGTGGTTGCACCCCAGCACCATCCCCATGTCGATGTCCTCCGCCGACGCGAAGCCCGACTCCAGCATCCGCACCGCCGAGACCAGGTACGGGATGAGCAGGGAGTTGACGATGAAGCCCGCCCGGTCCTTGGAGGTGATGACCCGCTTGCCCAGCTGCTGCTCGGCGAACTGGCGGGCCGTGCCGGCCGTCTCGTCGCTGGTCCGCAGCGAGCAGACCAGCTCGACGAGCTGCAGCACCGGCACCGGGCTGAAGAAGTGGAGCCCCAGGACCCGGTCCGGCCGTCCGGTGGCCATGGCCAGCTTCATGATCGGGATGGCCGACGTGTTGGAGGCCAGGATGGCGTCGGCGGCCACCACCTTGTCGAGGGTGGCGAAGACGTCGAGCTTCAACGCCTCGGACTCCGAGACCGCCTCGAGGACCAGCTGGCGGTCGGCCAGGTCGCCCAGGTCGGTGGTGAAGCGGAGCCGGGAGAGGGCGGCCGCACGGTCGTCGGACGGCAGCTTGCCCCGGGCCACCGCCTTCTCCAGCGAGGCCTCGATCCGGGAGCGGCCGAGGGCGGCGGCCTCCCCGTCGACCTCCCGGACCACCACGTCCAGCCCGGCCCGGGCGCAGACCTCGGCGATCCCCGACCCCATCAGGCCGCAACCGACCACGCCGACCCGTTCGAGGGCCGTCACCGCCCCCCCAGCTCGTGCAGGCGGACGGTGTGGGTGCTGCCCGGCTGGCCCGGCTGGCCGGTGACGACCACGACCTTGTCGCCCGGCCGGCCGTGTCCCAGCCCGAGCAGCGTCTCCTCCACCCGGTCGACTGCCGGATCCACCCCGGGCGGCACGGGGGAGACGAACGTCTCCACCCCCCAGGTGAGGGCCAGCCGGCTGCGCACCTCGGGCTCGGAGGTGAAGGCCAGGACCGGAATGGCGGGGCGGTGGCTGGCGACGCGCTGGGCCGTGCGCCCGGTGCGGGTGAACACGGCCAGGGCCACGGCGCCGACGGTAGCGCCGAGACGGGCCGCGCTGGCGGCCACCGCGGCGTCGGATACCGGTGAGGCATGGACCAGGGACGGCACTCGGCCCAGGGCCTGGCGCTCGGCGGCCTCGGCGATGCGGGCCATGGTGCCCACCGCACGGGCGGCGTGCTCGCCGACGCTGGTCTCCCCCGCCAGCATGAGGGCGTCGGCGCCGTCGAGCACCGCGTTGGCGACGTCGGAGGCCTCGGCGCGCGTGGGCCGGGAGCGGTGGATCATGGACTCCAGGAGCTGGGTGGCCACGATGACCGGCTTGCCGTGCTCCCGTCCGAGCTGGACGACCTCCTTCTGGACCAGCGGCACCTGTTCGAGGGGCAGCTCGATCCCGAGGTCCCCCCGGGCCACCAGCAGCCCGTCGAAGGCGTCGGCGATGGCCGCCAGGTCCTCCACAGCTTCGGGCTTCTCGATCTTGGCGAGCACGGGCACGTTCCGCCCCACGGCCTCCATGAACCGCCGGATCGCCTCGGCGTCGGCCGCCTGGCGCACGAAGGAGAGGGCCACCATGTCCACGCCCAGGTGCAGCGCGAAGGTGAGGTCCTCGATGTCCTTGGCCGTGAGGGCCGGTATGGAAAGCCGGGCCCCCGGCAGGTTGACGCCCTTGTTGTCGGACAGAGGCCCGCCCTCGATCACCTCGCAGGCCACATCGCGCCCGTCGCAGGAGACGGCGGACAGCCTGATCTGGCCGTCGTCGAGCAGGAGGGTGTCGCCCGGCGCCAGGTCGCGGGCGAACGCCTCGTAGCTCACCGAGGCCCGCTGGCTGGTGCCCTCCCCGTGGTCGGTCGTCACCGTGAAGGCGGCGCCGGGCTCCAGGATGGCGGCCCCGTCCTTGAACCGGCCCAGGCGGATCTTCGGGCCCTGGAGGTCGGCGAGGATTCCGACCGCCCGGCCGGCCTCGTCCGACGCCTGGCGGACGGCGGCGTAGAGGGCGGCATGGTCGCCCTGCGACCCGTGGGAGAAGTTGAGGCGGGCGACGTCCATCCCGGCGTCCACGAGGGAACGGATGGCGCCCGGCGAGCACGTCGCCGGGCCCAGCGTGCAGACGATCTTCGTGCGGCGTTCCATGGTCAGGCCCGGCGCGGGTCCACGGCGTCGGGATCGATGCCGTAGCCGGCGATGGCGTCCGCCACCTCCTCCGGCTTCGCTTCGTCGCGCTCGGCCAGGGCGGCGAGCACGGCCACGACGAGGGACGGGGCGTCGGTCTCGAAGTGGCGGCGGAGGGCCTCCCGGGAGTCCGACCGCCCGTAGCCATCGGTGCCGAGCGTGGCCAGGCGGCCCGGCACCCAGGGGGCCACCTGGTCGGGCACCGCCTTCATGAAGTCGGTGATGGCGACGAACGGGCCGTCGGAGCCCGACAGGGCGTCGGTGACGTACGGGCTGCGGGCGGGCTCGGTGGGATGCAGCCGGTTCCAGCGCACGGTGTCCAGCGCCTCCTCGCGGAGGGCCTTGTACGACGTCACGCTCCACAGCTCGGCCCCGACATCGTGGTGCTCGGCCAGCAGCGCCTGGGCCTGGCGGGCCGCACCCTGCGCCGCGCCGCTGAAGAGGATGGTGGCCGGCCGGTCGGGCCCCTCCGGCGCCGGCGAGAAGCGGTAGATGCCCTTGAGGATGCCCTCCTGGATGCTCGTGCCTTTCGAGCCGGTGGGCGTGGCATCCTCCGGCATCGCCGGCATGGGGTAGTTCTCGTTGTACAGGGTCAGGTAGTAGAAGACGTCCTCGGGGTCGTCGCCGTACATGCGGGCGATCCCGTCCCGGACGATCGTGGCCAGCTCGTAGGCGAAGGCCGGGTCGTAGGCCGCCAGGTTGGGGATCGCGGAGGCCAGGAGCAGGCTGTGCCCGTCCTGGTGCTGGAGGCCCTCGCCGTTGAGGGTCGTGCGGCCCGCGGTGGCGCCGAGGAGGAAGCCGCGCCCCTGCAGGTCCCCGACGGCCCACATGAGGTCGCCGACCCGCTGGAAGCCGAACATCGAGTAGAAGATGTAGAAGGGGATCATCGGCTCGCCCCACGTGGCGTACGAGGTGCTGGCCGCGGCGAAGGAGGCCATGGAACCGGCCTCGGTGATCCCCTCCTCCAGGATCTGGCCGTCGGTGCTCTCGCGGTAGGCCAGCTTCATGGCCCCGTCGACCGGCTCGTAGCACTGGCCGAACGGGGCGTAGATCTTGACCTCGCCGAAGAGGGCGTCGATCCCGAAGGTCCGGGCCTCGTCGGGGACGATGGGCACGACCCGGCGGCCGACGGTCTCGTCGCGCAGGAGCGACCGCAGCAGCCCGGAGAAGGCCATGGTGGTGGAGACCGCCCGCGACCCGGAGCCGCCCAGGAGGTTCTCGAAGACGCCCGGGTCCGGCTGGCCGATGGCCTTCGTCCGCACGACCCGCCGGGGGACGGCGCCGCCCAGGGCCTCCCGGCGCGCCCGCAGGTACCGGTCCTCGGCCGACCCCTGGGGCGGGCGGCAGTAGGGCGGGGCCTCGCGCTCGAGGACGTCGTCGGAGAGAAGGTTGCCCAGGCCCAGCCGGTCCCGGAGGGCCTTGAGCTGGGCAGGCGTCATCTTCTTGATCTGGTGGGCGGCGTTGCGGGCCTCGATCTCGGGGCCCAGCCCGGCGCCCTTGACGGTCTTGGCCAGGATGACCGTCGGCCGGCCATCGGAGGCGGCAGCCGCGGCGTAGGCGGCGTGCACCTTGTGGTGGTCGTGGCCCCCCCGTGGCAGGTTCAGGATGGGGTCGTCGTCGGCCACGGACGCCACCAGGCCGGCCACCCTCGGGTCGGAGCCGAAGAAGTGCTCGCGGGCGTGGGCCGCACCCTCCACCGCGAACTTCTGGAACTCCCCGTCGTTGGTGGCGTCCAACCGCTCGAGCAGGGCGCCGTCGACGTCGCGGGCCAGCAGCTCGTCCCAGCGCGAGTCCCACACGACCTTGAGCACATGCCAGCCCACGCCCCGGAAGATCGCCTCCAGCTCCTGGATCACCTTGCCGTTGCCGCGGACGGGCCCGTCGAGGCGCTGCAGGTTGCAGTTGACGACGAAGACCAGGTTGTCGAGCTTCTCCCGGGCCGCCAGGGACAGGGCGCCGACGGTCTCGGGCTCGTCGCACTCGCCGTCGCCGAGGAAGCACCACACCTTCGACCCGCTGGTGTCGACGATGCCCCGGTCGGCCAGGTAGCGGTTGAACCGGGCCTGGTAGACGGCGCAGATCGGCCCGAGCCCCATGGAGACGGTGGGGAACTCCCAGAAGTCGGGCATGAGGCGGGGGTGGGGGTAGCTCGACAGGCCGCCGCCGCCGATCTCCCGCCGGAAGCGGTCGAGCCGGCCCTCGTCCAGGCGACCCTCGACGAAGGCCCGGGCGTAGACGCCGGGGCTGGCGTGGCCCTGGAAGAAGACCTGGTCGCCGGCGCCCCCGTCGTCCTTGCCCCGGAAGAAGTGGTTGAACCCCATCTCGTAGAGGCCGATGGACGAGGCGGGCGACGACATGTGCCCGCCGATACCGTCGGAGTGGAGGTTGGCCCGCGACACCATGACCGCGGTGTTCCAGCGGACGAAGGCCTCGATGCGGCGTTCGACGTCGGGGTCGCCCGGGAACTCCGGCTGGTCGGCAGGGGCGATGGTGTTGACGTACGGCGTGCCGACCTGCTCGGAGAACCCGACCTGGCGCTCCTGGGCCCGGTGCAGCAGCCTGGCCAACATGAGCCGGGCGGCGGCGGGGCCCTGGGCGTCGACCACGGCGTCGAGGGACTCGACCCACTCGTCGGTCAGCTCGGGGTCGACGTCGGCGAGCTGCCGGGTGAAGCCGCCGGTGGACCGGCCTCCCGGGCCGACTCCTTCGGGTCGTCGCACCGGTGAATGTTCGGTGGACCGGCCTCCCGGGCCGGTCA
>JBOGIE010000008.1:0-4592 GCA_050742435.1 Acidimicrobiales bacterium
AGGGGCTTGAGCTGGCGGGCGACCTCCTTGGACAGGTCGGCCAGGCGGACCAGGTTGGCCTCGGTGGCCTGCAGCCGCCGCTCGGCCTTCTCCTTGCGGCGGCGGAACTTGAGGATGCCGGCCGCCTCCTCGACGATCAGCCGGCGGTCCTCCGGACGGGCGTCGAGGATGGTGTCGAGGTTCCCCTGCGACACGATCACGTGCTGCTGGCGGCCCACCCCGGTGTCGGAGAGGAGCTCCTGGACGTCGAGCAGCCGGCACGGCGCCCCGTTGATGGCGTACTCGCTCTCCCCCGACGTCCGGAACAGCGTCCGGGTGATGGTGACCTCGCTCAGTCCGATGGGGAGCAGGCCGGCGGTGTTGTCGATGGTGAGGGTGACCTCGGCCCGGCCCAGGGCCGAACGCCGGCCGGTGCCGGCGAAGATCACGTCGTCCATGCGGGTCGAGCGCACCGAGCGGGGGCCCTGGGCGCCGAGCACCCAGGCCACGGCGTCGACGATGTTCGACTTCCCGCTCCCGTTCGGGCCGACCACCGCGGTCAGCCCGGGCTGGAGCTCAAAGGTGGTGGGGTCGGCAAAGGACTTGAAGCCCTTGAGCGTCAGCGACCGCAGGAACATCGGATCAACGCTACCGGCGCGGACCTCGCCGGCCGTGGACCCCCACCCCCCACTCGTTCTGGCTGCAGTTACCCGCGCATGCGGTGGCTAACTGCAGCCAGAACGGGAGGGGAGGGCGAAGTGGCGGTACGGCGAGCGGCGCCCCTCGCCCAGGTAGAAGGAGACGTCCAGGCTGCGGTCGGCGGCGTCGTAGATCCCGTGCCACAGCGTCCGCACCGACGCGCCCGGGTCGTCCCGGTGGACGCAGGCGTGGGCCTCCTTGAGCTCCTCGGTCGACATGGGACCGGGCGGCGCGGCCAGCGCCGCGGTCAGGCGCCGGGCCCGGGCGTAGGTGGCCGAGGGGCCGTCCTCGGCGGGCAGGTCGTCGAGCGACGGCCGGTTGTGGAGCAGGTGGTTGGTGACGACCTGGACCCGGCCACCGCCCTCGACCAGGTGCTCGCGGTTGGCCGTGCGCTCCCACACGAAGGAGTCGCCGCTGGCGTCGGCGACCAGGTAGTGGCAGGGCAGGAACATGTAGTGCTGCTTGGCCGACAGCAGCGCTTCCCGGGCCTCGCCGGTGGTGGCGCAGGTCTCCAGCACGAACCGCAGGAGCTGGATCTCGTTGAGGCCCACGGCCGGGGCCAGCGTGGGGTCGGCGGCGCCCGACTCGTCGTCGGCCAGGAGAGCCACCACCAGGCCCTCGGAGTTCACGCCGTCGATGCAGCCGCCGAGCAGCTCGTAGGCGCAGAGGAACAGGCAGGCCGGCCCTCCGTCGGTCGGCCGGGTCTCCAGGACGTACGGGCGGGCGGTCATGGGCAGCTCGCCGGGCTGGGCCTGGCCGCCCAGGATCTCGGTGAGCGTGCCGGTCGGGAAGTCGTAGTTCCGGCTGAGGGTGGCGTGGCCGGTGGCCACCGTCGACGGCGGCAGCCAGGCCACCGAGCAGCCGGGCGCGGGTGGCGAGCCCAGGAAGGCCAGCAGACCCAGCTCCACCCCGTCGTCCTCGACGTCGACCCCGTGGACGTCGGCCACGCCCCGCATGCGCTCGAAGTGGGCCGGCCACTCGCTCCGGTACCAGCGCCGGCGGGCCCGCGTCACCACCGGGTCACCGCCACGGGCCGGCGCCACCCCGTGCCGGGCCCGGGCCACCATCGCCAGCTGGGCGCCGATGTCCCGGTTGGTTCCGTTCAGGGCGAGGTGGGCGACCTCCATGTAGTCGCCCGGCCCACCAGCAATGAGGTCTACACCTGGCACTGGGGGCAGAGGAACGACGACCGGCCGTTGAACTTCACCCGCACGATCGTGCTGCGGCACCGGCGGCAGGCCTGGCCCTCGCGGTCGTAGACCTTGTGCATGTTCTGGTACTCGCCCGGCTCCCCGAACAGGTCGCGGTACTGCTCGTCGGAGAGCGACGAACCCCGGTGCTTGATGGCGTCCTGGAGGGTCTCGACCATGGCCCGGTACAGCCGGCGGACCTCCTGGGAGGACAGGGTCTCCGACGACCGGTCGTAGCGCAGGCCGGCGGCGAAGAGGATCTCGTCGCTGTAGATGTTGCCGATGCCGGCGACGAACTTCTGGTCCATCAGCAGGGCCTTGAGCTTGGCCTTGCGGGCGACGAGCAGCTCGCCGAACTTGGTCCAGCTCATCATGTCGTCGACCGGGTCGAACCCCAGGTGGGCCAGCTCGGGGACCACCTCGGGCAGGTCCTCGGGGGTGGTCACGAACATCTCCCCGAACGTCCGGGGATCGACGAAGCGCAGCTGGCCGCCCTGGGTGAAGGTGATCACCGCGTGGGTGTGCTTGGTCAGGGGGTCACGGGCCTCGCTGCGGGCCCGGAGGAGCTGGCCGCTCATCCCGAGGTGGACGACGAGGACGTCGCCCCCCTCGAGCCGGATGAGCAGGTACTTGCCCCGGCGCTCGACGGCGGTGAGCTTCTTGCCCTCCAGCTTGGCGATGAAGTGCTTCTTGTTCGGATGACGCCGGATCGACCGCATCCCGGTCACGTCGACCGTCTTGACCCGCTTGCCCACCACCTCCTTGTCGAGGTCGCGGCGGATGGTTTCGACCTCGGGCAGCTCAGGCATCGTCCTCTTCGGCTGGGGGGTTCGGTTCGTCGGTGGGCAGTTCGGCGCCGGACAGGCGCTCCCAGGCCATGCGGGCGGCGACCTGCTCCGCCTGCTTCTTGGAGCGGCCTTCGCCCCAGCCGATGGCCTCGCCGTTGACCGAGACGGTGGCAGAGAAGCGCTTGGCGTGGTCGGGGCCCTCGGACACGTGGTGGTAGCGGGGCAGCTCGTCGTAGGCCCGGGCCGACAGCTCCTGCAAGCGGGTCTTGTAGTCGTGGCCGCCGGGACCGGCCGCGCCCTCGATGATCCGCTCCCCCAGCAGGCGCATCACCAGCTCTTCGGCCGCTTGCCAGCCCCCGTCGATGTAGACCGCCCCGATCACCGCCTCCATGGCGTCGGAAAGGATCGACGGCTTCTCACGGCCACCGGACGCGTCCTCGCCCTTGCCCAGCTTGAGGCCCGACCCGAGGTCGATCTCGGTGGCCACCTCAGCGAGCACCTCGGCGTTCACCACCGACGCCCGGACCTGGGCCAGCTGGCCCTCGGGCAGGTCCGGGTAGTTCCGGTAGAGGTAGTCGGTGACGACCAGGCCCAGGACGGCGTCGCCCAGGAACTCCAGGCGCTCGTTCGACAGCGTGCCCGGGACCTCGGCGCACCAGGACCGGTGGGCCATGGCCCGCGCCAGAAGGTCGCGGTCGACGAAGGGTCGACCCAACCGCTCACGCAAGCCCTCCGGCCCGGATACGTCGCTCAGTGGGAAGACGCCCCGCCGACGCGCCCCAGCACGTAGTCGACGGCGTCGCGGACGGTCTTCAGGTCCTCGAGGTCCTCGTCCTCGATCCGGAAGCCGCCGACACGCTCACCCAGTTCCTTCTCGAGATCCTCCACCAGCTGGATCATGGCCAGAGAGTCGGCGTCGAGGTCGTTGGTGAACGACGCCCCCTCGGCAATGCTCGACGGGTCGATCTCCAGAATGTCGGCCAGGCGGTCACGGACCAGTTGCAGGACCTCCTGGCGGTCCAGCGGGCCCTGCTCGACAT
Organism: Acidimicrobiales bacterium; assembly: GCA_050742435.1. Taxonomy (GTDB): domain Bacteria; phylum Actinomycetota; class Acidimicrobiia; order Acidimicrobiales; family AC-14; genus CADCTB01. The sequence continues at coordinate 3,697 of JBOGIE010000008.1, forward strand.
TGGTTTCGGCAGGCACGGCCGCAAACTCTCCTCGTCCGGGGATGGAAATCGAAATCGGAGTGTACTGCCGCCGCTGCTTGTGCGCTTGTGAAAAGGCGCAGCTAGCGGGGGGTCACGGCCTGGCGGATGCCGCCCACCAGGTCGCCGGCCACCATCTCGGCGGCCAGCCCGACCGCGTTGACGATGGCCCGGGCCGACGACGACCCGTGGCTGATGATGCAGACCCCGTCCACCCCCAGGAGCATGGCCCCGCCGTAGGTGTCGGGGTCGAGTTCGGCCTGCAGGGGGAGGAGGGCGGGCAGGAGCACGTTGGCCGCGGCCCGGTTCTCCTCGGTGGCGGCCATCACGTTGAGCAGCGCGTCGACCACCACCCGTACCGACCCTTCGAGGGTCTTGAGGACCACGTTGCCGGTGAAGCCGTCGGTGACCACCACGTCGGCGGCGTCGGTGAGCACGTCGCGGCCCTCCACGTTGCCCACGAACCGGCCGGTGCGCAGCGATCCGGGCTCGGCCAGCAGGGCGTGGGCCCCCCGGACCAGGTCGTTCCCCTTGCTCTTCTCCTCGCCGATCGACAGCAGGCCCACCAGGGGCTCGGGCTTGCCGAAGCGCTGGGCGGCGTAGGCCGCGCCCATCTGGGCGAACTGCAGGAGCCACGGCGGCGTGCACTCGGCATTGGCCCCGCTGTCGAGCAGGACGGTCGGCGTGGAGCCGGGGACGGGCAGCACGGTGGCGATGGCCGGGCGGGCCACCCCGGAGATGCGGCCCATCCGCAGCAGGGCGCTGGCCATGACCCCGCCCGTGTTGCCGGCGCTGACCATGGCCGACGCCCGCCCGTCCCGGACGGCCTCTGCGGCCCGCACCATGGAGGCGTCCTTCTTCCGGCGGACTCCCTGCAT
>JBOGIE010000008.1:4692-21652 GCA_050742435.1 Acidimicrobiales bacterium
CTTGGCCTGGCGGCACTGCGGGCAGGTGCTCCTGGGCGGGCTGCCCAGACGCCACGCCGACGCCCTCCGGCTGCGGCTCTTGGCCTTCGACGTCTTTTTCTTGGGGACAGCCATAAGGGGAACGATCTTACTCGTCGGCGGAGAGTCGCAGCACGTCCAGGGCGGCCCAGCGGGGGTCGGCGGCAGGAGGCGGGCAGTCGCACGCCTCGAGGTTCAGGTCCGCACCGCAGGTCGGGCACAGGCCCCGGCAATCCTCGGTGCAGAGGGGGGCCAGCGGCAGACTGAGGGTCAACGCCTCGGTGGCCAGGGGCTCGAGATCGATGGAGTCGTGCCCGAGCCGGTAGCTCTCCCCCTCGCGGGGGTCGGCCTCGAACAGCTCCTGGAAGTCGACGTGCAGCTCGCCTCGGGCCGGCTTGAGGCACCGCCGGCAGGGCGCCTCCCACGACCCCTCGACCTTCCCCGTGGCCAGCAGCCCGTCCGACACCCAGTCGAGAAGGGTGTCGACGACGACGGGGATCTCAGCGACGAGCTCGGTGTCCACCACCTTGACCGGCGCGGCCAGCCGTCCCTCGACCCGCTCCCGGCGGCGGGCTCCCGGCCGGTTGACCAGGTCGGCCACATTCACGACGAACGGCTTCATAGGCGCGCACCTACCACTGGTCCTGGTCGAAGAACACCTCGCCGGAGTCCGGCTCGGCGTTGGCCGCGATCTGGTCGCCCTCGGACGCCTCGGGCAGCGGGGCCACCCGCAGCTTCTGGCGGCCCTGCACCACGGTCTTCATGATCCGCTCGAGCACGATCTCGAAGCTGGCCAGCTTCTGGTCGACGTAGTCCTCGGCCTCGTGCTTGAGCCGGCGGGCCTCGTCGTTGGCCTCCTCGATGGTGCGGTTCGCCACCCGCTGGGCCTCCCGGACCAGCTCGGTGCGCTGGACGATGCGCTCGGCCCGCTCACGGGCGGCACTGAGGATCTCGTCGCCCTCCCGCTGGACCTTGGCCAGGTACTCCTGGCGCTCCTTGAGCAGCCACCGGGCCTGGCGCATCTCCTCGGGGAGGCGGCCGATGGCCTCCTCGAGCATCTCGACGATCTCGTCCTTCTCCAGCCGCACCGTGGACGAGAGCGGCATCTTCGGCGCGGAGTTGACCAGGTCGAGCACCCGCCGGAGGAGCACCTCGGTGTCGGGGGCCTCGCTGTGGCGATCGGGGACGATCACGGGTTGCATTGCTCCTTCGGCCGCTGGGCGACGGGGGCCGGCGCCCTCACGATACGCCGATGCGGCGTCGAATGACACTTGGCCCGACGTATCAGGCCGGGTCGTCGGGGCCGAGGACGGGCCGGCGCCAACGCAGACCGGGAAACCTGGCGAAGTCGCGGTCCAGGGACACGAGCTCGCATCCCAGCTCGACGGCCACCGCGGCGAGGTAGGCGTCCGCCACCAGATCGCCCGTGGCGTCGGCATCGTGGCAGAACTGCTCGAACAAGCCGAGATGCCGTGACCCGGGGACGACTTCGAGGTGATGGGGCTGCGCCCGTACCGCCCCGATGAACGAGAAGGCGTCGGCCAGCGGGGTGGGCACCGAGAAGATCCGCCGATGGGTGGAGATGCGCACGAACGACGCCCAGACCGCATCGGGAACGCTGAACCGGCGTTCGGACCCCAGGAGCCGGTCGAACCACGGTCGCACGTCGGGAAAGCTCGGATGGTCCCGACGGTGCGCGGCGAGGACGACGTTGACGTCGAGGACCATCACCTGAGCTGGTCGAGCCCGAGATCCTCGTCCATGACCGACTGCACGGCCCGGTTCGACACGAGGTCGACACCCGGACGCGGCCCGGTGCCGGCCGTGAACACCGGCACGCTCGGACGCTCGCCGTCCACTGGGCGGGCCAGCTCCGACCGGAGGGCATCCTCCACCACCTGGCTCAGCGTCTGACGCTTCGCATGCGCCCGCTCCCGCGCCTGGGCCAGGAGGTGATCGTCGATCGAGATCGTGGTGCGCATGATGACGAGGCTAGCGCGTCAGCCGCATCACCGGTCGAACCGCTCCTTCAGGCGCTGGGCGATGGGGGCGGGCACCATCGACGACACGTCGCCACCGAACCGGGCCACCTCCCGCACCAGGCTGGAGGACAGGAAGGAGTGCTCCGGGGCGGTCGGGAAGAACACCGTCGCGATGCCCGACATGCGCTCGTTCACCTGGGCCATCTGGAGCTCGAAGTCGAAGTCCGACACCGCCCGCAGCCCCTTGACGATGGCCTGCACCCCGTTGGCGATGGCGAAGTCCACCAGCAGCCCCTCGAAGGCATCGATCGACACGTTGGGCAGGTGGGCGGTGACCTCGGCCAGCATCGCCTGGCGCTCGGCCAGGCTGAACAGCGGCGGGGCCTTGCCCGGGTTGCCGACCGCGGCCACGAGCACGTGATCGAACAGGCGGGCGGTGCGCTCGATCACGTCGAGGTGGCCGAAGGTCACCGGGTCGAACGATCCGGGTATGAGGGCCTTCGGCATCTACGCCTCTTCCTGTCGGCGGGCCAGGGTCAGGACCGTATCCCCGTAGCGCTTGGACCGGAGTGCATGCCACCCCTCACCCAGGTCGACGTGGCCCCGCGCCTCGATGGCCACCAGCCGGGCCGGGACGACGGCGAGCAGCGCGGCCCAGCCGTCGAACGCGTACGGCGGGTCGGCGAAGGCGATGTCGAACCGGGTGTCACCGGCCGCGGTGGCGGCCAGAAAGCGGAGGACGTCGGCCTGGACCACCCGGCCCCGCTCGGCCAGCCCGGTGGCCCGGAGGTTCTCCTTGATCGACCGCACCGCCTGGGAGTCGGCGTCGACGAAGGTGGCCGAGACCGCGCCCCGGGACAGGGCCTCGATGCCCAGGGCCCCGGTTCCCGCGTAGAGATCCACCACCGCGGCGCCCTCGACCGCCTCCATGCTGCCCAGGGCGTTGAACAACGCCTCGCGGACCCGCTCGCTGGTCGGCCGGACCTTGCGCCCGGCCGGCGCCTGCAGCCGCCGACCTCCGGCCAACCCGGCGACCACCCTCATGGTGGCCCACGGTAGCCGCACCTTCCTGTAGATGCGTCGAACATCTAGATGCCAACTACGAATATTGAATCCCATGCCGCCACGAACCAGCATTCCGCCGACGGAACCAAGGGAAGGCGGGGAAATCGTGAGAGGCATTCGACGGGTGATCGGTGGCGGCTGCACGCTGGCGCTGCTCCTGCTGGGCCTGGTGGTGGCGGGGCCGGCTCAGGCGGCCAACGTGTCCTGCGGCCAGGTGATCACCCAGAGCACCACGCTGAACGGCAACGTCGGGCCCTGCCAGGTGGGCATCCGGATCGGGGCCGACAACATCGTCCTCAACCTGAACGGGTTCACCGTCTCCGGCACCGCCGGCCAGGGCGAGGAGGGCGGCATCGTCGTCCTGAACCGCAGCGGCGTGACCATCCGGAACGGCACGGTGACCGGGTTCGACACCGGCGTCTACGTCGAGTCCAGCACCCGCACGATGATCACCGGCATGAACGTGACCGGCAACGTGGGCCAGGGCATCTTCGACGAGGGCATCCAGCTGTACCTCTCCGACCGCAACACGATCTTCAACAACGACGTCACCGAGAACGGCCACGGGGCCGGCATCGCCCTCTACGACTCCAGCTACAACACCATCGACCGCAACCGGGTGGAGAACAACAACATCCGGGGGATCGACCACACCCACGGCTCCCAGCAGAACATCGGCATCCGGGTCTTCTTCCTCGGCGATCGCCTCGCTCCCACCACCGGAAACGTGGTCAGCAACAACCTGGTGCGGAACAACGGGCTCGACGGCATCCAGTTCTCCCGGTTCACCCAGGGGAACACGGCCAAGGGCAACACCGTGCTGAACAACGGGCTCACCGGCGGAAGCATCCGCGACGGTGACGGCATCGCCGTGTTCGGGCGGCAGAACTTCGTCCAGGACAACGAGGTCCGGAACAATGGGCAGAGTGGCATCCACGTCTACGTCGGCGGCACGGGCAACTACATCCAGCGCAACGTCGCCTTCGGGAACAACGCCGGGCCCAACCCCGACGCCCAGTTCGACCTGCGCGACGACAACCCGTCGTGCGACGCCACCCTGTGGATGGGCAACCAGTTCGGGACGAGGAACCAGTCCTGTATCAACTGAGCGTGGCTGAGGCCGACACCCCGGCCCGGGCCGGACGACGGTGGACGCGCGGCGAGGGGATCGTCGTCGTCGCCGGGACCCTGCTCGTGGTCGACCTGCTGGTGTTGCCCTGGCACCACTTCAGCCTCGACGTCGACCTGGAGCAGTTCGGGATCCAGGTCCCGTCCTTCACCTTCGACCGCCGGGGCGTCCAGAACCCCCAGGCGTTCTTCGGCGTGTCGGCCCTGATCGTGGCCGCCGCCATGGTGCTGCAGATCCTGGCGGCCAAGGTCTCGGCCGCCGTGCCCCGGTGGGAGCAGATCCACCTCATCGCCGGCCCGGTCGTCCTGGGGCTGCTAGTGGCCAAGATCATCGCCAACAACGACTTCCTCGGCACCGGGGCGTGGATCGGCGTCGGCCTGGGCGTGGCTCTGGCCTACGGTGGCTTCCTCCTCAGCCAGGAGGGCGCCCCCGGCCCGCGCCGGACGGTCCCCGGGCCATGATCGTTGCGGGCATGCTCGAGCGCCGCCTAAGGTGCGTTACGGACTATAGGAGGACATGAAAGTGAACAGGCCGAAGAGCCGGTACGCCGCATTCCTCGCTCTCCTCGTCTCCATTCTCGTGACGGTGATGGGCGCGGCGTTCGCCGACGAGTACGAGCCCGACCTGCCCCCGTTCCCCGACCCGCGGTTCATCGACCCGCAGCTGCTGGTCACGCCGAGCGACAACCTGGTGTCGGGCCAGACCGTCCAGGTCACCGGCCGGCGCTTCGGCGCCCAGACCACGGGCGGCACCCTGCAGCAGTGCACAGCCGACCTCACCCTGTGCGAGGCCCCCAGAGGCACCTTCACCACCGGGTTCAACGGGGAGTTCAACCCGGTGAACGAGCCGGACACCATCGACGACCCGCAGACCATCCCTGTGCCGTTCGTCGTCCAGGCCACGTTCGTGTCCGAGAGCGGGCAGACGGTCGACTGCCGGGTCACCGCCTGTGTGATCCTCGCCGAGCGCAGCGACGAGTTCGAGACCCTGCGCGCCGCCCACCACATCTCCTTCGCCTCCGACGCCTGCGGGCCGATCCTCACCCGCCAGGAGGCGCTGAACGCCGAGCTCGACAAGGTCGTGGCGACGGCCCAGACCCCGTCGCAAATCGCCGCCGTCGAGGCCTATCGGGCCGCGGCCAACGCCCGCTACGACCAGGAGCTGGCCGCGGCAGGGTGCACCGGCTCGGCATGATTGCTTCTTCAAGCGCCAGGGAATACCGTTCGGGCGGATCGGACGGGAACGATTTGAGGCCGGCCATGTCGGCCACGCCTACGACGCACCACTAAAGGACGGGTCGATGAACCACCTCCTTCGCCGGCAGCGGGCTGCACTGGCCCTGTTCATCGCCTTCGCCGTGACCGGGATCGGCGTGGCCATGGCCGACCCGCAGTCCGGCGACCAGCCCGGCCTCACGCTGGACCTCAGCCCCCACCCGCCCTATGGGGGCACGACCACCGTCCAGGCCTTCGGCGCCGGGTTCGCGTCGGGCGGCTTCGGGGTAACGGGCGACGTGTACCAGGCCGCCGACCTGCCCGACGGGACGACCGCCATCAGCAACACCTCGGTGCCCTTCCAGAGCAGCGGGGCGGGCACCTTCACCGCCACCCTGCAGGTCTCCCCCACCTTCCAGGCCTCCGGGTCCGGTGGCTCCAACTTCACCGTGGACTGCAACGCCCCGGGCGTGACCTGCTACGTGGAGGCCACCTCCAGTAGCGGTGCCTTCTCGACCCGCCACGCCATCTCGTTCGGCACGGGCACGACGACCACCACCACCATCGCCCCGACGACGACCGTCGCTCCCACGACCACGATCGCCCCCACGACCACGATCGCCCCCACCACCACGATCGCCCCGACGACCACGATCGCCCCCACCACCACGATCGCCCCGACGACCACGATCGCTCCGACGACCACGATCGCTCCGACGACCACGATCGCTCCGACGACCACGATCGCCCCCACCACCACGATCGCCCCCACGACGACGGTCGCCCCCACCACCACCATCGCCCCGACGACGACCGTCGCCCCGACCACCACCACCACGATCCCGGGGACCACGACCACTGTCGTGGTGACCACCACGATCCCGGTGACCACGACCACGACGGGCGTCCCCGGCGACCAGTGCTCCCAGCTCCGTCAGCAGCGGGACGCGGCCAACACCCAGATCAATCAGGGGATACTGCTCATCCAGTCGAGCAACCTCTCGCCTGAGCGGAAGGCGGAGCTGATCGGCCAGCTGGAGACGGCTCGGGTCCAGATGAACGCCAGCATCGCTGCGGCGCTGGCCCAGTTCGGCTGCACCCCGTAGGGCGGCTCCCGACCGGCTGGAGGTTCCCGGCACTCGCACTGGCGACCGCGCTTGCCGTCTCGTGCGCCTCTGACGGCGCCGACGGCGCGCCGCTCCCACCGAGCCCGGCCCAGGTCGACGTGATCATGGACGAGTACTCGTTCCAGCACCCGGCCGAGATCGCCCCCGGCCGGGTCGTGTTCCGTGTAGTCAACGCCGGGGCCGAGCCCCACTCCCTGGTGCTGGTGGAGCTGGCCGAGGACATTCCGCCCATCGCCGAACAGCTCCGTTCCGAGACCCGGCGGGCGGTGCCCAACCTGGCCCAGGTGCCCGAACGCCCCCCCGGCAGCCGGGACATCTTCGCCGTCGACCTGGAGCCCGGCCGCTACGGCTTCGTGTGCTTCGTCCGCGACGCCGAGGGCGTGTCCCACGCCTTCAAGGGGATGACTTCGGAGTTCCGGGTGAGGTAGGGCCTCGAGCGCGCGAATGCATCTATATGTCTTACGCACTCATTGACCATCGGGAAGAGATTGGCTGATGATCGGTTGAACAGATCAATCGATCGGCGACCGCCAAAGCCGAACGAGCGCCGTCCCGATCAGAGACCGAGGCAAGGAGAAGAGTGGAAACTCACAGTCGCGCATTTCGTCTCACCCCACGCCGGGCCGTCACCATCGCCTTTTCGGCGGTGGCCGGGGTCCTGGCTGTGGCGTCCATCGCCTGGGCCTGCACGGTCGTCGCCGGCAGCACCTGGTACTCCGACGGCACCCGGACCAAGTCGGGCCCGCCGGGCACCCAGATCACCGCCCGGGCCACCGGCGCGGTGACCGGCGTGCCCTACCACCTGGTCATCGGTGACATGGGCACCGAACCTGGCCACTCCACCCACGCCTGCATGCGCACGCTGCAGGTGATCAACCCGGCCACGGTCTTCGCCACCTCCACCGGCCGCATCGGCAACGTGAGCGGCACAGTGACCTACAGCGTCCCGGGCACGTACCAGCTGTGCTTCAAGGACTCCACGCCGAACAACTCCACCGGCACGGGCGGCGCCAACTTCACCGTCCTCTAGCCCCTGGTCGTCATTCGGTTCTCGGTCCGTTCCACACCCAGGCGGCGCCGCCGCCTGGGTGTGGCCGTTCCGGACCTGCGACTGACGCTTCCGGCGCTCGTGGTGGCCGCCGGGGTGCTGTTCGCCGGGGCTCTCCTGGCCCCGGCCGCTCCCGCCGCCGCTGCCGACCGGCCCAACGTCATCCCCGAGGTACCCGTGACCGCTACCGACATGCGCGTCGGAGAGGCCAACAACTCCCCCGCCATGGCCGCCGATCCCAGCGAGCCCCGTTTCCTCGCCCTGGCCCACCGAACCGACGCCCCTGACTTCTCCTGCGGCCTCCAGGTCTCCGGCGACGGCGGCCGGGGCTGGCAGCCGGCAAACCCGGTGCCGCAGCTGCCGGAGGGGGCGGAGAAGTGCTACGCCCCCGAGGTCGCCATCGACCGGGAGGGCCGGCTCTACTACCTGTTCCTCGGCCTCCAGGGCGAGGGCAACAGCCCCATGGGCGTCTTCCTCACCAGCTCCACCGACCGGGGGCGCAGCTTCACCCCACCCCAGATGGTCCTCGGCCCCGAGAACTACATGGTCCGGATGGCCCTCGACCCGGACATAGGCGACCGGGGCCGCATCCACCTGGTCTGGTTGCGGACGTCCTCCGACCCGCCCCTGGGCGGGCTGCCTTCGGGCGACAACCCCCTCGTCGCCGCCCACTCCGACGACGGAGGCCGCACCTTCTCCGAGCCGGTCCGGGTGAGCGACCCCGACCGGCCCCGCTCGGTCGCCCCCAGCATCGCCCTCGGGCCCGACCACGCTGTCCACGTGGCCTACATGGACCTGCGCGACGACGCCCGTGACTACCAGGGCCTCGAGGGGCCGCCCTGGGAGGGCGAGTGGTCGGTCGTGGTGGCCAGCTCCACCGACGGAGGAGCCACGTTCGGCCCGGGCGTGACGGTGGACGATGCCCTCATCCCGCCCGGACGGGTCATGCTGATCTTCACCATGCCGCCGCCCGCCCTGGTCGCCGACTCCTCCGGACGCCTCTACGCGGCGTGGTGGGACTCCCGCAATGGCGACCCGGACGCCTTCCTGGCCCGCTCGCCCGACGGCGGCCGCACCTGGGAGGCGCCCGTCCGGCTCAACGACGACACGGGCAGCGGCAGCGACCAGTACCTCGTCCGCCTCTCGGCCGCCGAGAACGGGCGGGTCGACGCCGTGTTCCTCGACCGCCGCCAGGACCCCGAGAACCTCAGGAACGACGTGTACCTCACCTACTCCACCGACAACGGCCGCACGTTCGCCCCCAACGTCAAGCTGACCACCCACAGCTCCGACTCCCGCATCGGCCAGGCCTACTACGTCCCCTCCGCCGCCGGCCTGGTCGAGTTCGGCTCCCGCCTCGCCATCCTCTCCCGCCCCAACGCCGCCATCGCCGCCTGGCCCGACACCCGCAACGCCACCCTCGGCAGCACCCAGCAGGACGTCTTCTCCACCGAGGTCCTGCTACCGGGAGACGACGGCGGAGGGCCAGGGCGCACGTGGATCGCGGTGGCGCTGACAATTACTGGGACGGCCGTCGTGCTGGTCGCTCTTCGGACACGCCGCCGTCGCCCAGAAGAGGCGGGATGAGGGCCTGCCGCCGGCGCGCCACAGTGGCGTCGATCGCCGGGGCTGCACTTTGCCTTGGATTCCTAGGCATGCCGGGAGCGAGGGCGCTGGAGGGCGAGCTCAGGAAGATCGGCGGAAATGGTCCAACGAACTGTGAGCTGGGCCCGGGGTCAATCGGTCCGAACGCGCCTCGCCCGTCGAGCATCGCCGGTGGGGGCTTCAGCCGGTCAGCCGGGATGGCGGGTATCGCAGTCGATGGCACCGGTACAAAACGCTTCCTTGCCACGCGAGGACTGATTCTGGATATGTCGACCGTGGTCGCGGGGGGAGGCGGCGTCGTTCCGGAGAGCCCGCCGGGCACGCCCGGCCGGGAAGCAAAGTTCACGAATATCGTCGGCATCGCAGCCGACCCACGCGGCGCTTCACTCTGGGCCATAGAAGACTGGGCCGCGTTCCATACCGATGAAGAGAATCCCGGCCGCATCTGGCACGTGAACCCTCTCGTCACCGGGCACCCCGTAAGCCAGTTCGCCGCTTTGGACTGGTCTCCCACGGGCATCGCCGCGGATGCTCTCGGCAACGTCTACGTGACGGATTCAGGTGGCGGAGTGCGAGTCTTCGACGCCAACGGCCAGAGCCGACTCATCGGCACCGTCAGGAATGCGGCGGCGATCGCCGTCGACCTGACCGGCAGGTCGGTATTCGTCGCAACTGCCGACGCCGTTTACCGTCTGACTGGGACGGCGAACGAAGTCGTAGCTGGTGCCGGCCTGGCCCACGCAGATGGTGGCTCTCCGGAAATCGGCTTCGTGAGGGGTTTGGCCATCGGCCACGAGACGGACGGCCAAAGCCTTTCTGCGCGCTACCTGTACGTTCCGGATCGCCTGGGAGAGCGGCTGCTGCGTGTGGACCTCCTCGCCAGCCCGCACATCATTACGACCGTCGCCGGAGGCGGAAGCACATTCGCCGAGACGGCGGCGGATGCGACGCAGGCACGGGTCGTGCCCAGCCTTGTCGCCGCTGATTTCGCCGGCCACGTGTACATCGCCGCCCCGGAGCAGTGCTCGATATTCCAGCTGGACACCCCGCCACCGTTCAGGGCGAACACGGCAGTCACCCAGCCCCCCAGTGTCGTCACCACAGTCAAGCCGGCTGACCCAGACGGGACCGGCGATTCCCAGGAGGGCGCCGACCCGGACCTGAGTCCCGGCACCGTCACCCAGGCCAATCCGGTGACCGGGGATTCCGGAGGGACAACGAATCAGACGGAGATCATCTCCAACACCCAAGTTCAGAACCAGACGCAAATCTTGGAGCAGGGCCCTGTTTCGGTCGGCCAGGAGCCAGTGGTGCAGCCCACGCCTACACCGCAGGCGACGCCCACCCCAAGCCCCACGCCCAGCCCGACGCCCACGCCCACCCCGACGCCGACCCCCACCCCGGATGCCAGCGCGTTCACCGCGCCCGTGAACCCCGTGCCCACACCGACGCCCACGCCCGATCCGGGCGCTGCCGTAGGGGGCGCGGCCGACGCTGGCGTGGTGGCTCCCGTCTCGCCTCCCGCGCCGGCGCCCGTGCCACCTGCACCCGACCCCAGCCCGGTGGCCGGGTCGGTCGCTCCCCCGCCCGCCGCCCAACCCGTGTCCAACATCGGCCTGGCCGGGGGCGATCGTGAGGCGGCGCGGGGCGCGACCCGGTACGCCATGGTCCGGTCCGAAGACGACGAGTCAGCCCTCGCCGCTCTGTCCATGGTTCTCGGCGGCGTGCTCCTGGCCGGGTTCCTGTGCGTCATGTTCGTCGCCCCCGGGGCGTCCTCGAAGCCCAAGCCGAGGCCCAAGGGGGCGTACTGATGGCTGACACCACCACCAAGAAGCAAGGCCGGGTCCGGCGACCCGTCATCGCCCTGGGCGCCAGCCTGCTGGCCCTGGGCCTCATCTACGCCGCCGCCCTCACCTACGTGCAGCCGGCGTCGCCCGGGCGGGAGATCAGCCTCGACACCCTCTCGGACCGCATCCCGAACGGCGACGTACGGGAGGCTCGCTTCCTCGACGAGGACGCCCGCATCACCGGCACGATCGTCCTCGAGCCCGACCAGCCGCCCGTGCGGTACTGGGTCTCCTATCCCCGCAGCGACGCGGCCACCAACGACCTGCTCAAGCAGCTGCTGGGGGCCGACACCGAGGTCACGGTCGACCCGCAGTCCACCAAGGGCCTGGTCAGGTTCCTGGCCCAGTTCCTCCTGCCCCTGGTAATCCTGGCCAACCTCTTCGCCCTGCTCTTCTACCTGGTGCGGGGCGGGTCCAGCGGGGCCGAGCAGTTCCTGGAGTTCGGCCAGGTGGGCGACAAGATGCTGGGCGCGGTCAAGCGGGAACGCACCACCTTTGCCAACGTGGCCGGGTCCGACGAGGCCATCGTCGAGCTGGCCGAGGTGCGGGACTACCTGGCCGAGCCGGCCTCGTTCAAGCGCATGGGGGCGCTGCCACCCAAGGGCGTCCTGCTGATCGGTCCCCCGGGCTGCGGCAAGACCCTGCTGGCCCGGGCGGTCGCCGGCGAGGCCGACGCCAACTTCTTCGCCATCTCGGGCTCGGAGTTCGTGGAGTCCCTGGTGGGGGTGGGCGCGGCCAGGGTTCGTGACCTGTTCCGCCAGGCCCGGGCGGCCACACCGTCCATCGTCTTCATCGACGAGCTCGACGCCGTGGGCCGCCAGCGGGGCGCCGGCCTGGGCGGCGGTCACGACGAGCGGGAGCAGACCCTCAACGAGCTGCTGGTCCAGATGGACGGCTTCTCCCCGACCGAGGGCGTGGCCGTGCTGGCCGCCACCAACCGGGTCGACATCCTCGACCCCGCCCTCCTCCGGCCCGGCCGGTTCGACCGGCACATCACCATCGAGAAGCCGGACCGGGAAGGCCGCCTGGAGATCCTCCACCTGCACGCCAAGGGCCGGAAGCTGGTCGACGCCGAGCGCCACCTCCCGATCGTCGCCCGCCAGACGCCCGGGTTCACCGGCGCCGACCTGGCCAGCGTTCTCAACGAGGCGGCCCTGCTGGCCGTGCGCGAGCGGGCCTCCGCCATCAACGCCGCCCACCTCGAGGAGGCAGTGGAGCGGGTGGTGGGCGGTCCCCGCCGCAAGGCGGTGATCATCCCCGACAAGGACAAGCGGCGGATCGCCCTCCACGAGTCGGGCCACGCGGTGGTGGCCGCCGGCCTGGGCCAGAGCATGGCCCTCGACAAGCTGTCGATCATCGCCCGGGGCCGCGGCGTCGGGCACCTCGCCCTGCTGGCCGAGGACTCCATGCTTCCCACCCGGACCGACATGGAGGCCCGCATCGCCATCGCCATGGCCGGGGTGGCGGCCGAGGAGCTGGTCCTCGGCGAGATCTCGGTCGGCTCGGAGTCCGACCTCGAACGGGCCACCAACGCGGCCCGCGACATGGCCGGCCGGTTCGGCATGAGCGACCGGCTGGGTCGGGTGCGCGTCCTGCGGGAGGAGCGGGAGATCTTTCTCGGCCGCGACTACCTCCTCACCCGGGACGTGTCCCAACCCACGCTGGAGCACCTCGACGGCGAGGTCCGGCGCATCCTCGACGAGCAGGAGAGCCGGGCCCGGGCCATCCTCGCCGCCAACCGTCCGGTGCTCGAGGACCTGGCGTCGGCGCTGTCGTCGGCCGAGACGCTGCAGGGCGAGCGGCTGCGGGACTACCTGGAGAAGGTCAAGGTGGGCGCCCCCGCGACCCGGCGGAGCCCGGCCCACGTCAGCCCCGGGGCGACGAACCACGCCGGGGATCCCTCCGCGGGCGACGGCGCCCAGGAATGACCCGCCGCCGGGCGGCGCTTCTCACGCTGGCGCTCGGCCTGGTCACCACCCTCCCGACCGCCCCGGGCTCGGCCCAGGACGCGGCGCCCGCCCGCCTCACAGTCACCCCCCAGAGCATCGACTTCGGCTCAATCCTCTTCGGGGTCTCCTTCGCCGACGCCCTTCACGGCCACGCGGTCGGCGCCTACCACTCGATCTTCGGCACCGCCGACGGGGGCCAAACCTGGGTCCGCAAGGAAAACCCCCTGCCCACGCGTGACCCCCGCACGGCCACCCCGGGGCTGGTCGACCCGCGGGTCCAGGGCTTCGTCTCGGTCTCCTTCCCGGACCCCGACCACGGCTTCGCAGTGAGCACGGACGACGCCGTGCTGGCCACGTCGGACAGCGGCGCCACATGGACCGTCCAGCCCACCCCCCGACCTGCGTCCTTGCGGGTGGCGTGGCCCGAGGACGTCCCGCCCAGCGCATGGAACTTCACCGGCGTGTCCTTCCCCACCGCCACGTCGGGCTTCGCCGTCGGCCACCTCGGCGTGATCCTCGCCACCTCCGACGGCGGGGGCAGCTGGCGGTACCAGGGCGACCCTCGCTACGGCGTCCTCCAGGGCGTGTCGTTCCTCGACGAGCGCAACGGCCACGCGGTGGGACGGGCCAGCGGAAGGGCGGACGGGGTGCACTACACCACCCTGGTCACGACCGACGGGCAGCGCTGGGAGCCGAAGGCGGCCGGACCGGCCGACGGGCGGGTGACCACCGACAACATGACGGCGGTGGCGGTGACCACCCCCGCCCACGCGGTCGCCGTTGGTCACGGCGGCCGGATCTTCGCCACTTTCGACGCAGGAAAGACGTGGAGGAACACCCGGAGCGGGAGCAACGAACGGCTAGCCGGCGTGGCCTTCGCCGACGACGGCGCCCGGGGCCTGGCCGTGGGCACGGTGGAGTTCCAGGGCGAGTTGCGGGCCATCATCCTGGGCACCACCGACCGAGGCCAGAGCTGGATCCCGTACCCCGCGCCCGGCTACGGCGACTTCTCGTCGGTGGACTTTGCCGACAGCACGACCGCCTTCGCCGTGGGCTGCACGACCAATCTCGGCACGTGCCAGCAGGCCGCGGTCGTGAAGATCGACTTCCCACCGTTGGAGTTCCTGCCCGAGGAGGCCTCGTCCTCGGAGCTGCCGGTGCTAGCGCTCGTCCTGGTCGGCGCGGCGGCGCTTGTTGCCGCGGGCGGCTTTCTTCTGGCTCGGCGCCGCTGACAGGTCGGGGTCGACCAGCAGGCGCAGGCGGCCGGACAGGCGGACGTAGAGCACCCACTCCTGGTCGGTCAGGGCGTCGAGCTGGGACGGCGACAGCGAGGCGGTGCCGAGGTCACCCAGGTCCCGGCCCAACCCGAGGCGGTCGAGGGCCTCGGCGTCGGCCCGAGACCGGTCGATCTGCACGAAGACAGGGAGGGCCTCGTCGCTGGGTGTGCCGGCCAGCGCCGAGGCCAGCGGCGCGTCCACCTTGGCCCAGTCCACAGCCGGAGGTTACAAGGCTTTGGCGGAAATGAGCCCGTAGCCCCATTTCTCGTCGAACGTGCCCCTGGGCTGGCGGGGAATGGCGCTCTTGGCCTTGAGGGCGTCCTTGATCTTGTCGGGATCCAGGGTGGGATCGCGCTCGAGCAGCAGGGCCACCAGCCCGGCGACGAACGGGCAGGCCATGCTCGTCCCGGCGTTGATGCGGTTCAGCTGGTCGAGGAGGACAGCGGCGCCCACGCCGGAGTCGCCCGACAGCGATGCGCCGATCATGGCGCCCGGCGCGGCCACGTCGGGCTTCTCCACCCCGTCCCGGCGCGGGCCCTCGCTGCTGAAGTCGGAGATGGTGTTCAGCTCGAGCCCCGACTCGTGGGGGTTGCCGAAGAAGTCCTCCCATGCGCTCTTGGTGGTGAAGGAGGCGACGGTGATGGCCGACGTGCAGGCGCCCGGCGCGCCGACCTTCATGTTGTCCTCGACCGCCCGGCCGGTGAACTGTCCGACCCCCTCGTCGATCGACCAGACGTCGACCAGTCCCGGGCCCGACACCTTCACCCCGCGCATCTGGATCCGCCACGTGCCGGGCGGGCTGGGTGGGCTCGGCGGCGCGCCTTCCGGCGGGGCGGGCGCCGGTGCAGGCTGGATCTCCACGAAGAAGTTGATGTCGCCGTTGGCCGGGTCGGGCCCAGGGGTGGTGACCCGCACGGCCCCCTGTTCGAGCTCGTAGATGGTGGCCGGGTTCTCGTTGCCCTCGATGACGGCCTGGGCCGGCGTGGCCTCGTGGTCGGGGGCGATGACCCGCACCGTCATGCGGTCCTTGCCCCGGTACCAGCCGTTGAAGGCGGCCACCCACGGCCGCTGGCCGGCGATCGGCCGGGGGATGGAGGCGGAGAACGTCCGGACGCCGCCTTTGCGGACCTTCCCCTGGGCGTGGATGTTGTCGTTGCCCTCGTTGCCTGCCGCACAGCAGACGATGCGTCCGGGGCCGGTGAGGCTGTCGATCACCATGGACAGGGAATCCGTGCCGTCGTGGGCGTCACCGTGGCCGCCGAGGCTGAGGTTGACCACCGCCGGCCGGCCCAGCTCCTCGGCCACCCGCAAGATGTACCGCACGCCGTCGGCGATGTGGGCGGTGAGCAGGTCGGACTTGACGATCACCAGGTCGGCACCGGGGGCCACGCCCTCGTAGACAGGGTCGTCGGCGGCGGCGATGCCGGCCACGTGGGTGCCGTGGCCGGCCGTGTCCCGGGAGATCTCGATCATCGGCGGCTGCAGCTCGGCTCCGTACCCGCCCTCGGCCACGCCCGGGCCGGCCATGGTCTGGTCCCACACTCGGAGGATGCGGCCGGCGAAGGCCGGGTGGTCGGCCTCGATCCCAGTGTCCACGATCCCGATCACCACCCCCGCGCCCGACAGATTGTTCGTCCTCCGGAAGGCGGGGATGCCGACCTTGGGTTTGGCCACGTCCATGAGGAGGCGCAGCCGCCGGGCCGGCACGATGCGGCTGACTGCGGGGTTCTCGGTGAGCCGGTCGAGGGCGGCCAGGTCGACGATGCCCGTGCGCACGCCGCCTGCCGGCTGGTTGATCTCCACGCCGTCTCCGGCCAGGTCGCCGGAGTCGACCCCTTCGTCGCAGTGCACGAACACCACGACGCGCGGCGGCTTGGCCGCCGCCTCGGTGGACACCAGCCCCAAGGTGCGGGCGTGGGCGGCCAAGGCCGGACGGCCGCCGAGGTCGAAGTCGGTGAGCGCGGCGACGAGCGTCGGGCTGAGTTTGGCGTAGTCCACGTGACCCCCCTATCCGTGGTGCTGTCGGCTGCGAGTCAAGCACGCCCGCAGCGCCGGGGAAAGCGCGACCGAGCCCTAGAACTGCAAGACTCGCGCCCACGACGGACCCTACGCCCCAGCCTTCGTCACCCGGCCGCCCCGCTTTCGACCACCACGGTGGAAGCCGCCCGCGCGGTCTCGACAACCTGCCGCGCTCGGTTTCCTTCGACGGGCGCTTCGGTCGTCTGTTCCGCGAACTGCCCCCGTTCGCCCCGTCAGATGCCTCTCTCGAGTCGCTGGGCGACGCCATGGCCGACACGCCCGGCCCGGCGGGGGACAACCCGGACATCCCGTCGGGCTACACCTACCTCGGGCAGTTCGTCGACCACGACATCACCTTCGACCCGGTGTCCAGCCTCGACCGCCTGCACGACCCGGACGCCCTCACCACCTACCGGACCCCTCGCTTCGACCTGGACTCCGTGTACGGGCGGGGACAGGCCGACAGCCCCTACCTGTACGACGCCGAGGATCCGGCGTCGATGCTCATCGGGCGCAACACCAGCGGCGAGCACGAGCCCGTCGACCTGCCCCGCAACCAGCAGGGCCGGGCACTCATCGGCGATCCCCGTAACGACGTCCACTTCATCGTCAGCCAGCTGCACCTGGCCTTCCTGCGCTTCCACAACTCGGTCGTCGACCACCTCCGCTTCCAAGTCACA